>CAYRBE010000005.1:7647-23734 GCA_964422345.1 uncultured Dechloromonas sp. | reverse complement strand
GGCGGAGGCGGAGCAGGCGGGGCCGTAGCTTCCTTGTTATCGCAAGCGACACTTGAAAGACTGATTTTTCGTCTGGATGAACTCGATCGACGTGGCGGGCAGACGCCACAATTTAATGCGATTGATACCCAGCCACTAGAAAATTTAATCCCCGGGTTATTTGCTAATGATGCGGGTGGTTTCGCGCCCCCTAAGTCCTTACGTTCCGCTGAGCTTGGCGTCCCCGCCATGGCACCGGAAGCACTGGCAATTGACACCCTGGCCTTGGTCTTCGAGACGATCTTTGATCACCCGGATTTGCCCGATGCATTGAAATCAATTATTTCCAGCTTGCAGATCACCATGCTCAAATTGGCGATGCAGGATGGCAGCTTTTTTACCAATGCGGCACACCCGGCTCGGCGCTTGATTGATCGGATGGGGGTGGCGATGCAGGGCTTGCCGCTCGACGTTTCACCACGCCAACCGGTATGTAAGACCTTGTTCGAAATAGCGGCGCAGGTGCGTAGCCAATACAGTGGTGATCTTGCCGTTTTCGATTCGCCACTTGCTCAACTAGAAGCATTGATAACGCAACAAAACGCCAGTCTCAATGAGGCCAGCCAGACGTATATGCCATTGATTCAGCAATTGGACAGGCGTGATCAGGCGATCGTCGAGTCGCGTCGTGTCCTCGATCAGCAATTGGCAAAGGGCGCTCCTGCGTCGATTCGTGAGTTTGTTGATAAAACCTGGAGCCGGGTATTGCAAAAAACCTGGCTTGAGCAAGGGCCAAATAGTAGTGAGTGGCAGGCTTATTCGCAGGTCATTGAGGCCCTGCTGTGGACCTTTGAACCCAAGCTGGAAGCCGATGACCGTAAAGCCTTGGCGCGTCGTTTGCCTGAGATGCTCAAGTTGCTGAAGGCTGGCATGGAAGCGGTTGGCGTCCCGGCGGAAGCTCAGGCCAACTTTTTGGATGCCAGTTTTGCATTGCAAACCCAAGCTTTACGTTCAATGCAGGCTGCGGCGCCGGTTCAGGCTTCGGCTGACATGGCGCCGGCACTGGATGCGGCAGGTCTAAGGCGGGCTGCGCCGGAACCGGTTTTTGGTGAAGTCAGCGCCGGAAACTTGCGTCTGCGAACCCTTGGCTTTTCAGCCGGGGATAGCGTTCCAACCCGGACTTTGCCCTGCCAGCCAGGGGAGTGGCTTGAGCTTGAATTGGGTGAAGGTAAGCGCCAGTTGTTGCAATTTGCCTTACTGGCCTCCAACGGTCAGCGTGCTATCTTGTTCGGGCCGGACTTGACACCTGTATGGTCGATTCATCCGGCTATTCTCGACAAGCAGATCAAGGCTGGAAAAGCGCGTCTTATGAGTGCTACGTCCTTGTTTGATGCGGCTGCAGAGCGGGCTTTGAGTCAGGCGAGTAGTACCTGATGTGATCTTGGTGTGGGCTGGATCATGACAAGCCTGCCCGAAACTAGTTAAATTGCCTTAAAATCTTGGTTTTACGAATAAAATTTCGGGGTTCCACATGGACATCAAAAAGGTCTTGGTGCTGGGGGGTAGCGGTTATGTCGGTACCTATATCGTCAATCGTCTCTCGCAGCGCGGTATTGAAGTTACCGTACCAACCCGCCGTCGCGAACGGACCAAGGCCCTGATCATGCAGCCCGGCGTAGAAATGCCGGAAGCTAATATTCAATGTGAAGAGACGCTTACTGAGTTGATGCGTGGTCATGATGCTGTGATCAATCTGGTTGGCATTCTCCACAGCCGTGATGTTCAGTTCCCTTACAGTGCAGATTTCGGCAAGGCACACGTCGAACTGCCTAAGAAAATTATTGCGGCATGCAAAGCCAGCGGTGTTCGCCGCCTGGTTCATATGAGCGCGCTTCACGCCTGTCCTAAGGCACCATCTGAATATCTGGCTTCAAAGGGTGAAGGCGAAGCTGTTGTTATGGCGGCCAAGGCTGATCTGGATGTGACCGTTTTCCGTCCATCGGTTATTTTCGGCTTGGGGGATTCCTTCCTGAACATGTTCGCTAAAGTTCTGAAAATGGCTCCCGTCTTCCCGCTGGGCTTTGGCCATGCACGTTTCCAGCCAGTCTGGGCCGCAGATGTGGCTGATGCATTTGTCGATAGCCTGTTTAACGACGATACCTATGGTCAGGCTTATGATCTGGTTGGACCCAAGGTTTATACCCTGCGTGAGTTGGTTGATTACACCGCCGAATTGACCGGCAGTAATGCAACGGTTCTACCGCTTTGTGAAGGTTTGGCTTACTTGCAGGCCGGCCTGATGTGGTTGGCTCCAGAACCGATGATGTCACCGGACAATCTGCGTTCGATGCAGATCGACAGTGTGTGCGATAGCAACTGTAACTTGCCGGCTAACTGGCAACCGACAGCGCTTGAGTCGGTTGCACCGACCTATATTGCTGGCAAGACGCCTAAAGGCAAACTGGACGGCTTCCGTTTCCGGGCTGGCCGCTAAGCGGCCTTAGCCGCCGATGAAAATCTATATTGTCGGCGGCGCTGTCCGCGATGAACTGCTCGGCCGCTCGAGTTTCGACCGCGATTATGTGGTTGTAGGCGCCACGCCAGCAGAGATGCTGGCCAAGGGTTTTCGCCCGGTCGGCAAGGACTTTCCGGTGTTTCTCCATCCGGCAACGCAGGAAGAATATGCGCTTGCCCGTACCGAACGTAAAACTGGCCACGGTTACCACGGCTTTACCTTTCATGCTGCGCCTGATGTCACCCTTGAGGAAGACCTCGCCCGGCGTGATTTAACTATCAACGCAATGGCCCGCGGGCCAGATGGCGAGTTGCTTGACCCGTGCTACGGTGCACGTGATTTAAAGGCAAAAATCCTTAGGCATGTTGGGCCGGCTTTTGCTGAAGACCCGGTGCGGGTTCTTCGTATTGCCCGTTTCGCCGCACGCTTTAGTAATTTTTCTATCGCTCCAGAAACGCTGGATTTAATGCGCCAGATGGTGGCCAGTGGTGAGGTTGATCATCTGGTGGCTGAGCGGGTCTGGCAGGAGTTGGCCAAAGGGTTGATGGAAGATCGGCCGTCACGGATGTTTGAGGTGCTGCGTGAGTGCGGCGCACTTGCCCGGCTGCTTCCTGAGCTTGATGCCCTGTTCGGTGTGCCGCAAAGGCCTGAATACCATCCAGAGATCGATACCGGCATCCATACCATGATGGTTGTCGACCAATCGGCGCAGCAGAAAACAGCCTTGCCCGTCCGTTTTGCTGCGCTAACCCACGATCTTGGCAAGGCGCAGACACCTGCGGATATCCTGCCCCGGCATCATGGCCACGAGGAGCGCAGCTTCCGTTTGGTTGAAAAACTCTGTGTCCGCTTACGCATTCCCAATGACTGTCGTGATCTGGCGCTTTTAATGGCACGCTATCACGGCAATATTCATCGTGCGCTTGAGTTGAGACCGAGTACTATCGTTGAGTTGTTTGAAAAAACTGATGCACTGCGTCGCCCCGAGCGGTTTCAACAGCTTTTGGCGGCTTGCGAATGTGACCATCGTGGTCGATTGGGGCGAGAGCACTTGCCGTACGACAGCCCGCGGCACTTGAATGTCGCACTGGCTGCGGTGAATGCGGTAGAAGCGGGAAAAATTGCAGCAGCATGCGAAAATAAGCTGAAAATTTCAGAGCGCATCCATGCGGCGCGGGTTGCAGCCGTTAAGCAGGTATTAAATAACGCGGCTGATCAGCCAGAGTAATAAAGAGAAAATGATGGTTGTGGCAAAAGGGAAAGTATAAATTTGACCCCGGAACCGAAACGCGACATCACCCGGTAATTTGCCAAAACGAATAAAACGAGCCAGATGCGGGCTGAGGATACCCAGCAGAAAGATCGCAATTACCAGCGTTAGTATCCACTTCAACATTTTTGCCTTGAGCTACCGGGTGAAAGTGACATTTAATCACGCCTCACCCCCAATAGATCGCCATGATAAAAACTCAAACAGTTGAAGGCCTCGAAGTTTTTTCCTGCCTGCCCAAGAAAAAGTCGGTTCATCCCCCCTTGTTATTCGTTCACGGCGCCTTTGCCGGGGGCTGGATGTGGACCGAGACTTTTATGCCCTTCCTTGCCAAGGCGGGTTACGCCTGCCATGCGCTATCGCTGCGTGGCCATGGTGGGAGTGATGGGCGTGAGCATCTTGACTGGCATTCGATCAGTGATTACGTCGATGACGTAAAGAAAGTTGTTGATTGGCTGGGTGAAGTTCCGGTCCTGATTGGCCATTCAATGGGTGGTTTTGTTGTTCAGAAGTATCTTGAACATCATCAGGTTCCCGGAGTGGCTCTGGTTTGCTCAGTGCCGCCACAAGGCTTGATCGCGTCGCAGTTCCATCTGATGTTTCAAAAGCCCCAGTTGTTTAATGAGATCAACGGCATCATGGCCGGTGATTACACTGATGCCGACTCGCTCCGCGAGGCCTTGTTTGCCGGTGAGGTTGATGAAGCAATGTTGGCAGCCTGGCTAACCCGGATGCAATCTGAGTCACATCGTGCCCTGTGGGATATGTCGATGTTTAACCTGCCTAATTTGCACGAAATGCACCGCCCGCCGATGCTTATTTTGGGGGCGGAGCACGATGTCCTTGTGCCGGCATTTTTAGTTCAGACGACGGCGACCACCTATGGTTTAAAAGCCCATATATTCAGGGGTATGGGTCATGCCGTAACCCATGAAAAAGAATGGCCGCTGGTTGCGGCCGCATTACGGGATTGGCTAGTTGCAGATGTAGCCTGAGATGCCGTTTGGCGTAGGCGATCAGGCGTTAACGTCTACGTTGTTACCAAGATTGGGCGGGTTATTTGATACTTGAGGTAGCGCATCTATCAGTTGCGTTACCGACTTGGCCTCAATATCCATCGCTTTCTTGAGTACTGCCACACTTACCGCATCGCTGCTTTGCGTTAGAGCGCTTGATACGCCGCCTACTGAACCAACATCCATGATGAAGACCTCCAAAACCTATCGACAGTTGCTTCAGTGTAGTCGTCTGTTCGCAAAAATCAATGTCAAAGTGGGTTTATAAACGATGGCTTTGGTCGCCGCTGGAAAAGCCGCATAAATCTGCATCGACCCCTTTGCTCATCGCAATAACTTTGAATAACTCACCCATCTCATGGGGCATGAGTAGTTTATTCACCGCGCTGGCGGCGCGAATGTAATCCAGCGAATCATTCGGGATGCGTGATAACAAATCGAGAATGCCGCAGTTGAGCAAAAATTGCCCTTGGCTGGTGTAACCGTGTAATTCCAGGCCAGCAGGATGGGCGGCAGCGATGATCGCAGTGAAATCAACGTGGGCTGTAATGTCCTGAAGCCCCGGCAGGTAAAACGGGTCAGGATGGGCGTGGTGGCGGTAGTGGCACATCAGTGTGCCGCGTCCGCGTTGTTGGTGATAGAACTCGCGGCGGGGAAAGCCGTAGTCGATCAGCAGCATGGCACCGCACTTCAAGCGATTGGCCCATTCGGCTGACCAGGCGCGGGCAGCGAGGCAAATTTCGCTTTCAAAGCCGGGCGGGAGTTGGCATTGGCGGCCTATTTCTTCTGCTGCAATTCGAAGTGCGCCGTTTGCACTTTGTTCTATCCAGATGAACTTTCCAGCGTCGTCCAAGCCGACCCCGCGTTCAAAAATATCATTTTCCCGCCAGGCCACGATTTCAGTCGGTAGCGCATCAAGCAGTTCGTTACCTAGGACAACGCCGGAAAATGTTTCAGGCAATTGATCCAGCCATTCCACCCGGTCAAGCAGATGTGGTGCGGCCTGAGCAATTGTTTGCTGCTGCCGCTGGCGGAGATCGGCCGAAAGATCAAGAATGAAATAACGTTCAGGCAGTGAATTCAGCCGCTCCAGTTCAATCAACAGATCACTGGCCAGCCGACCTGAACCAGCGCCAACCTCAATAATATGTGGGCTGGATGCCTGCATGATCTGACTGATCTGCCGGGCCAGCGCCTGACCAAACAAGCCAGTCATTTCGGGGGCTGTGACAAAGTCACCTGCAGAACCAAATTTCTTCGTACCTGCTGTGTAATAGCCTAGACCAGGAGCGTAAAGGCTGAGCTCCATGAAACGGCTGAATGAAATCCAGCCGCCGGCGGCAATGATTTGGTCAGTAATGAATTTTTGCAAACGCTGGCTGTGGGCCAAGGCATCTGGGTCAGGGATGGGTAGTTGGTTCATGGTGCCTCTGGAAAGGGCAAATTTTAGCGTTCAAATCTGTGTACGTTGTGCATTCATGTGCTATTTTTTGAACTCACCCTTAGGGAGTATAAAAAATGCGCGTAAAGCAAATCGTTTGCCGGAAACCTAATGAACTCTCATCTCAACTGGCTGATCTTCAATCGATTAACCCAGCCTTACTGATCGTTTTTGGTTCAGTTGAGCATTTTTCATCCAGCGCCTTAGCCGACGATCTTCGTAAGGCGTTTCCCGCCGCCCAGTTGCTCGGTTGTAGCACGGCCGGTGAAATCACCAGTGATGGTGTTGATGATGGTTCCTGCACGGTGACTGCACTGGCGTTCGAGGGTTTGAGTTTGACTCACGCAACAACGCTTCTCGGTGGCATGGCTGACTCTTATTCTGCAGGTGAGCGGGTTGGCCAGCAGTTAGCATCAAGCAAGCTCAAGGCTGTGTTGGTATTCGGTCCGGGGGTGAATATCAATGGTAGTGCCTTGGTTGATGGCATTACCAGCGTCATTGGTAGCGCTATTCCGATTACCGGCGGTTTGGCCGGTGATGGTGGCGCATTCAAGCAGACCTTTACCTTGGGCGCTACCGGGGTGGCTGATAATGCGATTGTCGCGGTTGGTTTGTGCGGCGATTCTTTGCTGTTTGGTCATGGTTCATTCGGTGGTTGGGAAGCATTTGGTCCGGCGCGAAAGGTGACGCGTTGTGAAGGCAATGTGCTTTATGAACTCGATGGAGAGCCCGCCCTTGAGATTTATAAACGCTACCTTGGCGACCACGCCAAGGATTTGCCGGCATCTGGTTTGTTGTTTCCGTTTGCCATGCTTGGCGAAGACCATAGCGCGGTGGGTTTGATTCGCACCATTCTTGGGGTTGATGAAGCCACCGGTAGCCTGACGCTGGCTGGTGAGATCAATCTTGATGGCTATTTGAAATTGATGCACGCCAGTACAGATAAATTGGTTAATGGTGCAGAGTCAGCGGCCGAGGCTGCTGCAGCGATGATTCAGGCAAAGGGTCAAAGTTTGTCTATTCTGGTGAGCTGTGTCGGGCGAAAACTGGTTATGGGTAACCGTGTGGATGAAGAGGTTGAGGCTGTTGGTGAGGTGTTTGGCAGTAATTCGGTGCTGACCGGGTTCTATTCCTACGGTGAAATCAGTCCATTTACCCCAGGGGCGTCTTGCAAGCTACATAATCAGACGATGACCATTACTTGTATCGGTGAGGCTTAACCCGGCACCATGCAAAAAAGTCTACTGCGTCAGCTTAAACGTAGCCTCGGCGTTGCCGACGAGGCTGCGTTGATTGCTTTGCTGGCGCAGCTTCGTGATCTTCCGGAAGGGTGCGATCCCGCGCTTCGGCAGATGGCGGCGGGGTTTGGTGATTTTCTTGAGCGGGTAGATGCATCTTACGACCAGTATGAGCGGGATCTGGAATTGCGAACCCGTAGTTTGGAGTTGTCTTCATCGGAGCTCTCCGGGAGCTATGAAAAGCTCAGGCTTGAGCTGCAGGGTCGGGAAAACGCCTTGCGCTCCTTGCGGCAGGTTGTGCAAGGCTTGTTACCAGAAGCTGGTTCGGGGGGCGGAGAAACGCTGTTTCCGGATGATGATATTGCAACTCTTTCACGCCGGATCGGTGAACTGGTTGCAGAGGGTGAGCAAGGCCGGCGCGCCTTGGCGGATCAGAAATTCGCACTGGATCAGCATGCAATTGTCACGATTACCGATAACAAGGGTGTAATCACCTACGCTAATGACCGTTTCTGTGCGATCAGTGGTTATCGGCGTGAAGAATTGCTTGGTCAGAATCACCGTATGGTGAAGTCAGAGGCTCATTCCCCGGAAGTATATAAGGCGTTGTGGGAGACCATCGCCCAAGGCCAAGTCTGGCATGGCGAGTTATGTAATCGGGCGCGTAATGGTGATTTGTATTGGGTGAACGCGACGATCGTTCCCTTACTCGGCGATGATGGCCGCCCCGAGCAGTACATCGGGATTAGAACAGATATTACCGATCGCAAAAAGATGGAGTCTCAGCTTTTTGAACAACTGCATCTCGTTGAGGAGCTAATTGAGGCGATACCGCAACCGGTATACCTGAAGGATCCAGGGGGGCGCTACCTTCGACTGAATCGGGCCTTTGAGATATTTTTTGGCGTGCGTCGTGAAGACTACATTGGTCGGACACTTTATGACCTTTTACGTCCTGAGGATGCCTGGTTGCATAGTCAGAAAGATGTAGAACTGTTTCATGCCAAGGGTACACAAAGCTATGAAGCCGTGGTTCATACGCGGGATGGGCAGCAGCACAATACAATTTATCGCAAGGCGACGCTGACGCGTCAAGACGGCACGGTATCGGGTCTGTTAGGGACCATCATTGACATTACCGAGCGTAAGCGGGCAGAAGAGGAAGTCCTTAAGGCCAAGGATGCAGCCGAGGCAGCCAGCCGTGCCAAGAGCGACTTCCTGGCCAATATGAGTCACGAAATCCGTACGCCGATGAATGGCATTATCGGTATGACTGATCTGACCCTTGATACTGATTTGAACGAAGAGCAGCGCGAGTTTTTGGGTATCGTTAAATCATCGGCCGAGTCATTGCTGACGATCATCAATGACATTCTAGATTTCTCAAAAATTGAAGCGGGTAAATTGCAGGTTGAAGATATTTCCTTTGATTTGAACCGAGTCGTTGCTGAAACATTGAAGTCACTGGCCCTGCAAACGCATGAAAAACGGATTGAGTTGATCAGCGATGTACTGCCTGATGTACCCCGGCATGTATTCGGTGACCCGAGCAGAATTCGCCAGATATTGGTCAATTTGCTCGGTAATGCCATTAAGTTTACCGCCCAAGGTGAAATTGCCTTGCGGGTTGAGTTGAGTGTTCTGGAGAACGGTGAACAGGGAATTCATTTTTCGGTGCGTGATACCGGTATTGGTATTCCCCCAGAAAAGCAGCAGCTGATCTTTGAAGCCTTTACCCAGGAGGACACCTCGACCACTCGTCGCTTTGGCGGTACAGGCTTGGGGTTAACCATCTCACGGCGTTTGGTAGAGTTGATGGGCGGGCGTATCTGGCTGGAGAGCACGGTCGGTAAAGGTAGTATTTTTCATTTCTCAATTCGTTTGCAGGTCGACACCCAGCCACCGCAGCCAATCAGCCCCGCGACTGAAATGCGGGGTCGTCGTCTGTTGGTGGTCGATGACAACGAAACGAATCGCCGTATTCTGTGCTCCATGTTGTCGGCTTGGGAAATAGAAACAGTTGATGCGGCATCAGGCTATTCAGCCTTGGAGGCGATGCGTCAGGCCGAGCGTGCATTTGACTGCATTATCCTTGATGCCCATATGCCAGAGATGGATGGCTATGAACTGGCTGATCGTTTGCGTGCCAGCTACCCTGATTTGCCACCTATGTTGATGCTGTCATCCGGCGCCATGCGAGGTGACGGGCAACGTTGCGTTTCTGCTGGAATTGCCGGATTCTTTTCGAAGCCAATTGCATCGGAAGACTTGCTCGCCGCACTCGGGCGGGTGTTCGACGATAGTAATGCGCCGCTGCCAGCATCGGATCGGCCGTTGATTAACCGTCATGCCTTGCATGAAGTGCAACGCAGTCTCAATGTTTTGTTGGTTGAAGATCATCCTGTTAATCAAAAGCTGGCGTTGGGGCTGCTTGAAAAATGGGGCCATAAGGCTAAGCTGGCGGTGAATGGACAAGAGGCCTTTGAGCTATACAGCCACGGCAAATATGATTTGATTTTGATGGATATGCAGATGCCGGTGATGGGGGGGCTTGAAGCAACTCGGTTAATCCGTGCCTTGGAACTTGAGCAGAAACGCCCGCGTACCTTTGTGATTGCAATGACCGCGGCAGCGATGGATGACGATCGAATCGCTTGCTTGGCCGCGGGTATGGACGATTACCTATCGAAGCCGATCAAGGTTAAAGAGCTTTTTGAAAAGCTATTGGCCTTGAGTGGACGAATTGAATCGTTGGAAAGTGGCTCGCCGGGCTTTGACTACAATGCAGCGCTGCTGGCAGCTGATCGAGAGACTGTTGAGATCATTGCAGACGTGTTTTTGGACACCTGGAAGAGAGATATTGAACGGCTTCGGGATGGTGTGGAAAAACAGGATGCTGCGCAGATTGAACGAACTGCACACAGTTTCCGTGGTTGTCTCGCCAGTTTTAACGCTAAGCCTGCCGTAGATATCTCCGGCCAGCTGGAAATAATGTCGCGACAACAGACTATGACGGATCCTAGTCGCCTGATTGATCAGTTAGTTGTGGAAATTGAAGCACTTGTTCCGCATCTTGAACGGATCGCAAAGCAGATCTCAGGGTAAACTGCCGTTTTTTAACGTACACCGTAGCATTCGTGATTTTGTTGATTCGACATTCTGAATGCAGTGGTCTGGCCCCATGACAATATCCAACAACGTGCAAAAACTCCGAAAATTCCTTGAAGGCCGAACCGGCAAGGCCATCATCGATTACAACATGATCGAGGAAGGCGACACCGTTTTGGTCTGTTGTTCTGGTGGGAAAGACTCCTATACCTTACTCGCGATGTTGATGGCCTTGCAGAAACGTGCGCCGGTCAAGTTTCGGTTGATTGCGATGAATCTTGATCAGAAGCAACCGGGTTTTCCAGAAGATGTTTTGCCCCGTTACTTTGAGTCAATCGGCGTTGAATATCGAATTATCGAAGCGGATACCTATTCGGTCGTTAAAGACAAAATTCCTGAAGGGAAAACTACCTGTTCTTTGTGTTCTCGTTTGCGTCGCGGGGTGATTTATCGCACGGCAAAAGAACTGGGTGCTAACAAGATAGCCTTGGGCCACCATCGGGATGACATGGTGCACACCTTGTTTTTGAACATACTATTTGGCGGCAAGCTGAAATCAATGCCACCCAAATTGGTCACCGATGATGGCGCTCATGTGGTCATTCGCCCGCTTGCTTATTGCGCTGAAAGTCAGATAGCAAAATTTGCCCGTGGCATGGAATTCCCGATCATTCCGTGTAACTTGTGTGGCTCACAGGACAATCTACAGCGTCAGAAGATTCGGGAAATGATGGAAGACTGGGATAAACGCTTCCCTGGAAGAAGCGAGTCAGTCTTTACGGCACTGCAAAATGTTGTCCCTTCTCATTTGGCGGACAATAAGCTGTTTGATTTTTCGTCACTCAATTTGGATACGCCGGTCGATGAAGGCGATATCGTATTTGATACCCCGGAAATGCCCATGACCGGAACCTTTTCTCTCATCCAAACTCCATAATACGTAAGTCGGGGTTTCATAATATAATAGAAGATTCAATAGATTACGTGTGTTAGTGCGCGATGGCGATTAAGCAGCGAAACCTGAACGTGATGTTTGCCGATGTCTCCGGTAGCGCCGCGCTTTTTGAGCGCATGGGTGATACCGAGGCAATGCATGCAGTCGACCGCTGTTTAAAACGGATGGGACGATCGATTGATGGCTACAAAGGCAAGACGGCGCAGGTCGTTGGTGATGAAATCCTTGCCACCTTTGACTCAGCAGAAGAAGCGTGTCAGGCAGCCATTGATATGCAGTTGCGAGTCGCAGATCTGCCTCCGGTGTCCGGGTTGAAACTAACGATTCGTATCGGCTTGCATGCCGGCATGGTGTTGGATGAAGGTAAAAAACTGAGCGGTGATGTTGTAAATAACGCAGCTCGAATTGCTGGCATGGCGCGGCGCCATCAAATTTTGGCCAGCAGTGCGTTAGTTAAATCTTTGCCGCAACACGGTGTGATTGTGGTTAAGCCAGCAATTGATGTCGGTACATTGAGTGAAAACGGGGCTGAGCTAGGTTTGTTCGAAGTCCATTGGCCCAGCCTTGGTCAGCACTCGCTCGTTAGCCCGGAAAGCATCATGCCGACCGATCGTTTGTGCCTGCGCTACCATGGCAAGGCATTTTTGCTCGATGGCAAAACGACCGACCTGACTCTGGGGCGCGATTTGGAAAGCAAGCTGGTCATTTCTGACCGCAAGGCATCACGACACCATGCACGTATTGAAAAACGCGGTAATCAATTCTTTTTGGTTGATACCAGCACTAACGGCAGTTTTGTGACTCAGGGTGATCAGCAGGAGGTTATGCTTCGACGCCATGAGATGTTACTTACAGGTTCGGGACGAATCTGCTTTGGTGGATCAAGCAATGATCCGGCGGTAGATAGCGCTGAGTTCGAGCATCTTTAATAAAAATGGCCACTTCAAGTGGCCATTTTTTTAGATAGTGCTTACGCTTGCCGCCTATTTTGCTGGCGCCTTGGCGTCGGCTTCGCATTTCTTCATAAAGCTGGTCTTGGCGGCGCCGGCAAGTTTCTTCTCTGTAGCGCTATCAGCGCAGGCAGTGCTTGCGGTCGCTGCCTTGGCATCGGCTTCGCATTTTTTCATGTAACTATTTTTTGCTGCGCCGGCCAATTTCTTCTCCTGCGCGGTGGCTTCGCAACTGGCGTTTGCCGGGGATGCAGCTTTGGCATCAGCCTCGCATTTCTTCATGAAGCTGGTTTTTGCTGCACCGGCGAGTTTTTTCTCAGTGGCCTGGGCTGCGCAATCATCTGCAGCGTAGACCGATGTGGCGGCGAATGCCAAGAGCAAAATGCTAATCAGTTTTTTCATTGATGAGTCTCCGTTAGATGGGAAAAATGCGAATCAACTATCTTCGTCAAGCATCATACGCTGCTGCCGATCGGTGAAATCTTGCATGCTATCGATTCCGCGCAATTGCAAAATTGTGTTGCGAACTGCTGCTTCAAGCAAAACGGCCAGGTTTCGTCCTGCCGCGACGGGGATGACGACTTTACGTATTGGAACGCCAAGGACCTCCTGAGTTTGCGCGTCAAGCGGCAAACGGGGGGCGTCGTCTGAGGCAAGCGTTTTTTGCAAATGTACAATCAGCTTGAGTTTCATTTTTCGGCGTGAGGCGGTTTCGCCGAATATCGTCCGGATATTGAGCAAACCGAGGCCGCGAACCTCCAAGAAGTCTCGCAGCATGCCAGGGCAACGACCATCTATGGTGGCTGGTGCGATGCGCGCCATTTCGACGACATCATCAGCAACCAGTCCGTGTCCCCGCGAAATGAGTTCGAGTGCCAGCTCGGATTTACCAACCCCGGAGTGACCGGTAATCAATACGCCCATACCGAGGACGTCCATAAAGACGCCGTGCAGGTTGACCGTGTCAGCCAGGCGGGACGAAAGATAAATCCGTAGCTGATCAATGACTGCTGAACAGTATTTTGGTGAAACGATGAGCGGTGTGTTCGACTGTGCGCAAGCTTCAAGCAATATCGGTGGAGGCGTCAGGCCATCACCAACTAATATCGCGGGAGGTTGAGCTGCGAGCAAGTTGTCAAAAATATGCTTGAAGCGTTGCTCGCCAATGCGTGTAGCCCAGTCATATTCAGCCTGGCCCATAACCTGCAGACGTTCCGGGTGAATACTATTGATATGTCCAACAACGTCGGCGCCGAAGTTATTGGTGTCCTTGATTTCAATGCGGCGATTTGTCTGGTGGCCAATGGCCCAGCTCAGAAGCAACTTTTCACGGTTGTCTTCATAAAGTTGAACAAGACTAATGTGGCGCACGGTTGCTTATCAAGCTTGAAAAAGCGAAATAATTGCGTCGGCATCGGGCGCTACTTGCAGCGCTTCGCGGAACGGTCGATCAGAAAACCGCTGGGCTAATTCTGAAAGTATTTGCAGGTGTTCTTCTGTTGCTTGTTCTGGCACAAGTAATACAAACAGCAGATCTACCGGGCGCCCATCCGGGGAGTCAAACGGCACCGGGGTTGCTAGTCGCAGAAAGGCGCCTGCCGCTTGCTTCAAGCCTTTGATCCGGCCATGGGGTATAGCAACACCTTGACCAAGTCCTGTTGAGCCAAGTTTTTCACGGGCAAACAAGCTGTCAAAAATGACAGACCGGGCGAGTCCGAGATGTCCTTCAAAAAGCGCACCGGCTTGTTCGAAAACCCGCTTTTTGCTGCCAACTTCGAGGTCAACCAGTACGCGCGAAGCAGACAGAATATTCGATAGGGGGTTCATAGGGGATTCTGGTGAAAAGGCCGCAGTATATTAATAACTGCGGCCAATCAGTGCTTATTCAGCGATTTCGTGTGTGGGCTTTTCGCCCCGATGGTGATCCTGCATTTTCTGCTTATATTTCAGGACCTGACGATCTAGTTTGTCAAACATGCTGTCGATGGCAGCATAGAGATCATTGCCAGACTCTTCGACGTGCATATCTTTGCCCGGAACGTGAATGGTCGCTTCGGCTTTTTGTTTGAGTTTCTCAACAGAGAGAACCACGCTTACACCGGTGACCTTGTCAAAATGGCGAATAACCGGTTCCAGCTTGTTCTCAACGTATTCGCGCAAAGCTGGGGTAACTTCAATGTGGTGACCACTGATCTGCAGATTCACTTTTTTCTCCTCTTTTTTACAGGGTCTTGCGTAAATTGACCGGCGGGATGTTGAGCGACTCGCGGTATTTTGCCACCGTGCGTCGGGCTACAACAATTCCCTGCTGGCCTAGTATTTCGGATAATTGACTATCCGACAAGGGCTTCTTGCTATTTTCTGCACTAATCAACTGCTTGATCAAGGCGCGGATTGCTGTCGCGGAGCACGCGCCGCCTGAATCGGTGGAGACGTGACTACCAAAAAAATATTTCAGTTCAAAGATACCGCGCGGGGTGGCCATGTACTTTTGATTGGTTACCCGTGACACAGTTGATTCGTGTAAGCCAAGTGTATCCGCAATTTCGCGGAGTACAAGAGGGCGCATTGCAACTTCGCCGTGTTCAAAGAATTGTCGTTGTCGTTCGACGATTGCTTGTGACACCCGCTGGATGGTGTCAAAACGTTGTTGCATGTTTTTAATTAACCACCGTGCTTCCTGCAGTTGACCGGTTAGATTGCCGTTTCCACGTCGCTGTCGGCCCAGTATTTCGGCGTATAGCCGATTTATCCGCAGGCGAGGATAGGCATCAGGATTGATGTATGAAGTCCATTCGCCTTTGAGTTTTTTAACAATTACGTCAGGCGTAATGTAGCGGGCTTCTGACTGTGCAAAATTGGCTGCCGGCCGTGGATTTAAACTGGTAATCAAACGGTGGGCACGCTTTAGCGCTTCATCATCGCACCCGGTTAGCTTGCGGATTTTGTTGAAATCGCGGGCTGCGAGCAATTCGAGGTGTAATCCGGCAATGCTAATGGCCAGATCGCGATCTGCGCTCTCGGGTTGTGCTTTAAGTTGCAGTGTCAGGCATTCCTGAGGTGAGCGAGCGCCAATTCCGATTGGGTCAAAGTGCTGTACATGATGCAGCGCGATTGTCAGCTCTTCAATTTCGATTTCGTATTCTGGTGGGAGCGTTTCCCACAGATCTTCGAGTGAGGCAGAAAGATAGCCATCATCGTCGAGGGCTTCGATCAGGAAGCGAACCAGGCTGCGATCTCTTTCGGAGAGTTGGGTCAGTCCCAGTTGCCAGCCAAGGTGGTCGCGTAAGGAAATATTGCCGGCATGCGTGTCGTGGCTGTCGCTATCGTCATCTTCATCACGTCCGGCACCGGTGAACGTGCCTGCGTCACTGCTCCATCGATCATCATCTACATCAGACGGCGCTGACGGAACATCTTGCTCACGAACTTCGCGGGCGTCTTGTGCTTCCCGCTCGATCTGTTGATCGCGTACGCCCTCGCTGGATTGTGGCGCATCAAACTGCTGGGCACTTGAATAAGATTCCGTTGCGTGGTCGTTATCGCGCTCCAGCATAGGATTTTCGAGCAAATAGCGCTCGATCTCCTGCTCCATATCGACGGTCGATAGCTGCA
>CAYRBE010000005.1:0-7547 GCA_964422345.1 uncultured Dechloromonas sp. | reverse complement strand
ACGCCGATGCCGCGTTCTTTAAGAAAACGGATAATTTTTTGAATTTCAAGCACTGCAATTGGATCAACACCGGCAAAAGGCTCGTCGAGCAAAATAAAGCGCGGGTTGGTAGCCAAAGCTCGGGCGATTTCTACGCGCCTACGTTCGCCACCCGAAAGTGCTGCGGCGTTAATGTGACGGACATGGCCGATGTGCAATTCATTCAACAGATTTTCAAGTCGGTCATTGAGTTCGGCTTCCGGAAGATTAAGCAGCTCCAGAACGGCTTTGATATTTTCTTCCACATTCAATTTGCGAAATACTGAAGCTTCTTGCGGCAGGTAGGACAGGCCTAGTCGCGCCCGGCTATGCATTGCTAGGTGAGTCAGTCTTTCGTTATCGATGTGTACATCACCACCATCGGCAGAAACCAGGCCGACAATCATGTAAAAACAGGTTGTCTTGCCGGCCCCGTTGGGGCCGAGCAGTCCAACCACTTCGCCAGATTTGACTTCAAAGGACACATCTTCGACAACCGTCCGCGCCTTATAGCGCTTTTTGAGGTTGTTAGCTGAAAGTAAGGAAATCGGGCTGGTCATTCATCGGCTCCCTGCGTTACTTTGCGCAGTGTTTGCTTGATTGCTTCGCCAGAAAACCCACGGTATTGCAAAAAACGCATCTGCTTGGCGCGTTCGGTCATGCTACATGGGGCTTGGCTGAATTTTCGTGTCCAGACAGCATGGCAACGCTCGGTTTCGTCGCCCGCTTCAGGGAGGGCTGCAGCAATATCTTCATCGCTGACGCCGCTTTGTCGTAATTCCTGCTGTAGCCGGCCATTGCCGTAACGTCTGGCGCGGGCAATAACCCGTTGGCTGGCATAGCGGTGGTCGGAAAGCAGACGCTCGGCCTCTAGTCGATCGAGGACGGCATCAAGCTGCTCAGCCGTTTCGGCTTCACTGGCTAATTTGGTTTTCAACTCTGCCCGGCTGTGATCGCGCCGGGTCAGAAGTTGAAGTGCGCGGACGCGCAGGTCAGGCATCGCCAGGTGCCGACTTGGTCGGCTTGATGACGGTGGTGCTGGCGGCTTCGCGGATGCGGGCTTCAATTTCCTGAGCGATTTCGGGGTGGTTACGCAGGAACTCACGTGAGTTGTCTTTGCCCTGACCGATTTTTTCGCCTTTGTATGAGTACCACGCACCTGATTTTTCGACCAGTTTGTGAGCTACGCCAAGTTCGATGATTTCGCCGGCGCGGGAAATACCTTCGCCGTAGATGATGTCAAAAATAACTTCACGGAACGGTGGTGCAACCTTGTTTTTGACGACCTTAACCTTGGTTTCATTGCCGACGACTTCATCGCCACGTTTGATCGCACCGATGCGGCGGATGTCGAGACGAACCGAAGCGTAAAATTTCAGCGCATTGCCGCCAGTAGTGGTTTCTGGTGAGCCAAACATGACACCGATTTTCATCCGGATCTGGTTGATAAAGACGACCAGCGTGTTGGTTTTTTTGATATTGGCCGTCAGTTTGCGTAATGCCTGACTCATCAGGCGGGCGTGCAGGCCGACCATTTGATCGCCCATTTCGCCTTCGATTTCAGCGCGTGGGGTGAGTGCGGCGACTGAGTCAACAACGATGATGTCTACGCCACCGGAGCGAACCAGCATGTCGGAGATTTCTAGTGCTTGTTCGCCGGTATCTGGCTGAGAAATCAGCAGGTCATTGACGTTGACGCCGAGTTTTTGAGCGTATTGCGGGTCGAGTGCGTGTTCGGCATCAATAAATGCTGCCACACCGCCCAGTTTTTGCATTTCAGCGATGACTTGCAGGCAAAGCGTAGTTTTGCCAGAGGATTCAGGGCCATAGATTTCAACTACCCGGCCGCGTGGCAGGCCGCCGATGCCGAGTGCGATGTCCAGACCGAGCGAGCCGGTCGAGACGGCTTGCAGGCCTTCGTCGATTTCAGCATCGCCCATTTTCATGATCGAGCCTTTGCCGAACTGCTTTTCAATCTGTTGAAGCGCTGCCGACAGCGCTTTTGCCTTGTTGTCGTCCATGGTGTTACCTCAATTATTTGACGGGATTATGGCACAGGGGCCAAAGATGGAATAGAAATTGCTGCGTTGTTTGTTTGTTGAATTGCAAAAAGGCGATCGAGCCAAGGTATATTTCGCTTTTCTGCTACTTTAGTATTTGTACTGTATGTACACACAGTACATTTTAGAGGTGCGATTGGCAAGGGAATTTTTGTCGTCAAATTGATTCCCGTTTATTGATATTTTTCCCGACCGAATTCCATGATTCTGTATTCCCCTCCGGCTAATCAAGGCCTTGATGTGGTTTTTGAAGATGCCACATTTGTCGTGGTGAACAAGCCGGCTGAGTTGCTTTCGGTGCCGGGGCGTGGCGAGGGGATGGATGATTGTCTGGTTTCGCGCGTTCAAGCTTGTTATCCGGATGCGTTAGCCGTGCACCGTTTGGATATGTCCACTTCGGGCTTGATGGTGCTCGCGCGGGGGAGTGAGGCGCATCGCAATTTGTCACGGCAATTTGAGCATCGACAGGTTAAGAAGCGCTATCTGGCGGTGGTTGATGGCTTGTTTAAAGATGATGCAGGTGAGGTTGATTTGCCGCTGATTTGCGATTGGCCGAACCGCCCCCGGCAGATGGTTGATCACACGATTGGAAAACGCTCGCTAACCAAATATCGTGTGTTGAAGCGCGATGCTGAACATAATCTGAGCCGGGTTGAGCTGGAGCCGATTACTGGGCGCAGTCATCAGTTGCGGGTTCATATGGCCTCGTTGGGACATCCGATTCTTGGCGACGATTTGTATGGTGAGCATGCAACTGCTCGTTCGCCACGCCTGCTGCTACAGGCCACGGATTTAGGCTTTTTTCACCCGTGCACCGTAGCATGGGTTGATTTTCACAGCGACCCGGAGTTTTGATCCGGGCTGGCTGTTCGGTATCTGGCAGATAAACGTATAATCCTCGCGTTTTCAATCCCTTGCATACATTGTTGGCGCGATTATGTTGATCTGGTTCGTCGCTTTATATCTCCTTGCTTCGATTGCTATCGGCCTGTTTGCGGCGACTCGTGTCCATAACGCCAAGGACTTTGCTGTGGCCGGGCGTAGCCTGCCTTTGCCGGTGGTGACCGCGACTGTATTCGCGACCTGGTTCGGGGCTGAAGCAGTGTTTGGGGTGTCGGCTACGTTCGTCAAGGAAGGTTTGAGCGGCGTGGTCGCTGATCCCTTTGGGGCGAGTATGTGCCTGATCATCGCAGGCATTTTTTACGGTACGAAAATCTATAAGCTCAATGTGCTGACTTTGGGCGATTTCTTTCGTATGCGCTACAACCGCACCGTAGAAATTCTTATCACCCTGTGCATCGTTGTTTCCTATCTCGGCTGGGTGTCAGCCCAGATTAAGGCCTTGGGGCTGGTCTTTAACGTGGTGACTGACGGCGCGCTTAGTGTTGAGCTTGGGATGGTGCTGGGGACCGCAATCGTCCTTACTTACACGACCTTTGGCGGTATGTTTTCTGTAGCAATTCTGGACTTTGTGCAGATGGCCGTGGTCATGGGGGGCATGTTGTTTATCGGGAATCTGGTTGCTGGGATGACGGGTGGGGTTGATGTGGTGATCAATCACGCCGCAGCTGCCGGGAAACTGAATTTTTTCCCGAGTGGCGGCTGGTTGGAATGGCTACCTTTCATCGCAGCATGGATGACTATGATGCTCGGCTCAATTCCGCAGCAGGACGTATTCCAGCGGGTAACTTCAGCTAAAAGCGCGCAGGTGGCAATTGCCGCTTCTGTTCTCGGTGGGGTGTTGTATTTCTGTTTTACCTTTATTCCCATGTTCATTGCTTATTCAGCAACGTTGATTAATCCGGCGCAATTTGGTGGCTTGATCGCCACTGACCCGCAACGCGTTTTGCCGACGCTGATTTTGGAACACACACCGCTGTTTGCTCAGGCAATCTTTTTTGGGGCAGTGCTGGCAGCGATTATGGCCTGTTCTTCAGCCACCTTGCTGGCGCCGTCGGTTTCGTTTTCGGAGAACATACTGCGCAATATTTACCCTGAGGTCGATGATCGCGGCTTGTTGCGGATGATGCGGATTACCATGGTTTGCTTCGCTGCTCTGGTATTGGCCTTTGCGCTGACCAGTCAGGCTTCAATTTTCAAAATGGTTGAAAACGCCTACAAAATCACCTTGGCCGGTGCATTTGTGCCGCTATTTTTTGGCGCTTACTGGTCTCGTGCGACGACTCAAGGGGCGCTCGCGGCAACTATTGGCGGCGTCGCTTCATGGTTGTTGATTGAGTTGCTGGTTGGCGAAGCCAGTTTGGTTCCAGCCCAGTTGGTCGGTCTTGGTTTTAGCATTATTGGAATGATTCTGGGGTCGCTACTACCGCAATGGGTAGGCCGGCCGACACCGCACGATGATGTTCACCATGCCTTACATCATCGTGCGGCGACTGAAACGCACCATGTGGCCGATCATCCGCATCAGCACTGACATACAATCAGGCTATGAATAGCCGCGGCCCGATTCTGCTTGCCCGTTATCTGGCCCTCGCTTGGTGTGGTCTGGTGGTCTATGGCAGTTTGCATCCCTTCACTGGCTGGCGCGATACCGGAATTTCCCCTTTTATTTTTCTTGAAGGTGGGCTGCCGCGTTACTGGACGGTGTTTGATCTCGTCGCCAATGTGGCGGTCTATCTGCCGCTGGGTTTCTTTTTGGCCTTGGCGCTCTACGGCCTGCCGGGGCGATTTACTTCATTGATCCTCGCTGTCTTGCTGGCGGGTGGCGTCAGTTTTGGTCTTGAGACGGTGCAAAACTGGCTGCCTTCACGCGTGCCATCAAATATCGATTTCGCTTGTAATACGCTTGGCGGTTTGCTTGGTGCCTTGTGGGCCTACAAAGTTGGGCCGAGGGCTTTGGCCGGTGTCGCCAACTGGCAAAACCGGCTGATTGCGCCGATACCTCATGCCGAATATGGGCTGACACTATTGGGGTTGTGGTTGCTGGTGCCGCTGTCCCCTGAAACCTTGCTTTTTGGCGCCGGAGATTTGCGTCAGATGTTGGGTTTGAGTGCAGCTGTGCCGTTTGCTGCTGAGAGTTTCATGATGATTGATGCCAGCATTACAGCCTTTAACGCGCTGGCGGTGGGGTTGATTGTCCGGATGCTGTGCGCCCGGCGATTGATTGCCTATTTGGTGGTGCCTTTGTTTCTCTTCCTCGGTTTGGCGATCCGGACTTTAGCGGCAGCTATTTTGATTGGTCCGAATGAGGCGCTGGCCTGGCTGACGCCGGGGGCGCAAACGGGTTTGGGACTGGCGGGGGCTGTTTTGGCGCTGACCATGTTGTTGCCGCCTACCCCTCGCCTGATGATTGCCTCTTCAGCACTTATGGCGGGGACGGTGCTGGTCAATCTGGCGCCGCCAAATCCGTATTCAACGGCTGCCTTGGCCGCTTGGCAGCAAGGGCATTTTTTGAACTTTAATGGTCTGACGCGTTTGGTTGCGAGTCTATGGCCTTTCCTGACCTTGCCATTTTTGCTTCTGACAACGCGTCGACCGTAGCATTGGGTGCTCAATTTCAAGCTCACCATCGTGGCCGAGAACTATAATTATTCCTTCCCAAGGAGATTTTCATGAGTTATTTCCAACATCACGTTTTTATTTGTTGTAACCAGCGCGATGCTGGCGAACAGTGCTGCAACGCGCTGGGCGGCTCGGATATGTTTGCCTATGCCAAAGACCGCATTGGTGCGCTGAAGAAAAATGGTCCGGGCAATATCCGTATCAACAAGGCAGGCTGCCTTGGGCGCTGTGACCAAGGGCCGGTGATGGTGGTTTATCCCGAAGAAACTTGGTATTCGTTCATCGACAAGGAAGATGTGGACGAGATTATTGACCAGCACTTGCTGGGTGGGCAGGTCGTCGAACGGCTAAAAATATGAAAGCGCCTGAAGAGAGAATTGTGGTTGATGGCCCGGTCGGCAAGATCGACGTCATCATGGAGCGCCCGGATGCACCTCGTGGCATTGCTCTCATAGCGCACCCGCACCCGATGGGGGGTGGGGCCAATACCAACAAGGTGGCCTATACCTTGGCGCGGACCTTTGTCAGCCTTGGCTACGCCGCTTTTCGCCCGAACTTTCGTGGCGTCGGCGGTACTGAAGGCGAGCACGACGAAGGGCATGGCGAAACGGAGGATTTGCTAGCTGTGCTTGCAGAGGCGCAACGCCGTTGCGGCAATTTGCCCGTTGCGCTGGCTGGCTTTTCTTTCGGTGCTTACTGTCAGACGCGGGTCGCCAAGCAATTGACGGAAACTGGACATCCCGCTCAGCGCTTGGTGCTGGTCGGTACTGCCGCCGGTTTTGTCGAAGGTACCCGCCAGTACGACACCGAAGCCGTGCCGCATGACACGATTGTGATTCACGGTTCAGCTGATGAAACCGTGCCGCTGGCCAATGTATTCAACTGGGCATTGCCGCTGGATTTGCCGGTGGTGGTGGTGCCGGGGGCGGATCATTTCTTCCATCGGCGTTTGCACCAGATTCGCGACATCATTACCCGGGCATGGCGGCATTAGTCGCTGAGGAACTGTTCAAGGCTTACGCCGGCACCAATGTGGTCGCCGGCCTGTCCTTTACGGTTCAACCCGGTACCTGTTTTGGATTGCTTGGCCCGAATGGCGCCGGAAAAACAACTACCCTGCGTTTATGTCTGGGCCTGACTGCGCCGGATAGCGGGGCAATTCAACTCAACGACTGCGTGATTCCAGCTGAGGCACAGAAAGCTCGGGCGCGAGTCGGTGTGGTGCCGCAATTCGACAATCTCGACCCGGATTTCACCGCCAGTGAAAACCTGCTCGTCTTCGGTCGCTATTTCGGTATTCCGGATGCTGAGATCAAGGCACGTATTCCGCAACTGCTTGAATTCGCAAGTTTGGGTAGCAAGGCCGATGCGCGGATTTCGACTTTGTCCGGCGGGATGAAACGTCGCCTGACCTTGGCCCGCGCCTTGGTGAACAACCCCGATATCATCTTCCTTGATGAACCAACCACGGGCCTTGATCCGCAAGCCCGGCACTTAATTTGGGATCGTTTGAAACAGTTGAAGTCAGCAGGCAAAACCCTGATTTTGACGACGCATTTCATGGACGAGGCAGAGCGCCTGTGTGACCGGCTGATTGTCATCGACCACGGCAAAAAAATTACCGAAGGCAGTCCGCGTCAATTGATCGCCGAGCATATCGAGCCGCAGGTCATCGAGGTCTTTGATGAGGCCGGCGGCGATTTGCCGGCATTTGTGGCAGCCCATCGCCATTTGGCCGATCGGGTCGAAACCAGTGGCGAAACGGCCTTTTTTTATTGCCGTGAGCCGCATCCTTTATTGGCTGCACTGGCTGATGCCCAAGGCCTGCGATATGTGCACCGCGCTTCAAACCTCGAAGACGTCTTTATCAAGCTGACTGGGCGAGAGCTGCGCGATTAAATTGCGGGTGACTGCCACACCGGCAGAGTGCTACACCCCAAGGGTGCT
>CAYRBE010000004.1:0-29175 GCA_964422345.1 uncultured Dechloromonas sp. | reverse complement strand
CGGAATATGAGGGGACTTTTGGCAAGCTGCGGGATGATGCCAATGCAACGGTTAGCAAACTACGCGAGTTGGTTACTAATATTCAGCAATCTTCAGAGACGATTAACGTTGCAGCGAAGGAGATCGCATCGGGTAATCAGGATCTCTCCAGCCGGACAGAAGAGCAGGCTAGTAGCTTGGAAGAAACTGCTTCCAGCATGGAGCAGCTCACTGCGACAGTGAAACAGAATGCCGATAATGCAAAACAGGCAAACGAGCTGGCTGCTGGCGCCCAGTCGGTTGCTGAAAAAGGTGGGGCAGTGGTCGCGCAGGTTGTTTCAACTATGGGATCCATTCATCAGGCAAGCAGCAAAATCGCTGACATTATTGGCGTCATTGATGGGATTGCTTTCCAGACAAATATTTTGGCCTTGAATGCAGCGGTAGAGGCGGCTCGTGCTGGAGAGCAGGGGCGTGGTTTTGCAGTGGTGGCGACAGAGGTTCGCAGCTTGGCGCAACGTAGCGCAGCAGCAGCTAAGGAAATTAAAGGCTTGATTTCTGACTCCGTTGAAAGGGTAGAAAACGGTAATAAGCTGGTCGATGATGCCGGGCGGACCATGGAAGAAGTTGTGGCAAGCATCAAGCGGGTAGCGAAAATTGTGACGAATATTGCGGATGCAAGTCGTGAGCAGAGTTCAGGGATTGAACAGGTTACGCTGGCTGTGAGTCAGATGGATGAAGTTACTCAGCAAAATGCTGCACTAGTTGAACAGGCTGCGGCGGCAGCGGAAAGCCTTGAGGAGCAGGCGGTGTCGCTGGCTGAGTTGGTTTCTGTATTCAAGGTGGCAGAGGGCGCATCTGGAGTTAAACGATTGAGTGCCGCAGCGGATGCTTCAAGTAGTTCTTCTAGTGAACCTCGCGGTAGAAAAAAACAGGCGGCATTGCCAGCTACGCTCGATGATATGTGGTCAGAGTTTTAGCCAATTATTCTAAATTTTATGTGAGATAAGCGATATGCTTTGGCAGCAGAAGGTATGAAAGAATAGGCGCATAATCTGGCTTTAGCTATTTTGTAACTAATCCCTGCCGTTTGGTTTGGCAGAAAGAAAAAAGACCCGTGGCCCTACAGGCATTTTTGGGCGATAACTGGGAGGAGTTCTAATGATTGATGGTCGTAAACCACTTACCCCGCCGCTAAGCACATTACGGCCACAGCCTTCGCCTCGCGCAACTGCCGAGGGGCACCAGGGGCAACGAGAGTTTAGTTTTTCTAGTGCTGATTTTGAGCGCGTAAGAAAACTCATTTACCAGCATGCTGGTATCTCTTTGTCGCCGGTTAAACAGGATATGGTGTATTCGCGACTGGCTCGTCGCCTCCGCGTAACCGGGAAAAATACGTTTGCTGAATACCTCGATATGCTGGAGCGAGGTGATTCGAACGAGTGGGAGGGTTTCGTTAATTCTTTAACGACTAACTTAACTTCGTTTTTCCGTGAGCCTCATCATTTTCCAATCTTCGCAGAGCATCTACAAAAGCTTGGTACGAAGCGTCCCATTCGTGTGTGGTGTTCCGCTGCGTCAACTGGAGAGGAGCCATATTCAATTGCGATAACGGTTCTGGAAACTTTTGGCGCAAATGTTTCGCATGTTTCGATTGTTGCCACTGATTTGGATACCAATGTTTTGGCTACGGCGCAAAAAGGGGTTTATCCGATTGAGCGGGTTGAAAAAATGTCGCCGGATCGTTTGAAGCGATTTTTTCTGAAGGGCTCGGGAAGCCAGGAAGGTTATGTTTCTGTACGGCCAGAACTGAAGCGTTTGATCGAATTTCAGCAGCTGAATCTGCTTGAGGCAAATTGGCGCGTGCGCGGCCCAATCGATGTGATTTTTTGTCGGAATGTGATGATCTATTTCGACAAGCCGACGCAATACAAAATTCTGTCCCGTTTCGCACCGATGCTTCAGTCTGATGGCTTAATGTTCGCTGGGCACTCGGAAAGTTTTCTCCATGCTGCGGATATTTTCAAATCATTGGGTAAAACCGTCTACAGCTTGGCTAAGGCGCGCTGAACGCCGAAGGGATTTAAGTGCAGCACGCCTACGATGAAAGTCTTGCAAACAATCGCTATTTTGACCGGCACTTTGATTCAGAGGCCGCCAAAATATTGCCGGGCGAGTATTTTGTAACTGATCAAGGGATGTTGCTTGTAACGGTTTTGGGATCGTGTGTGGCTGCTTGCGTGCGCGATACGGTTTCAGGTATTGGTGGGATGAACCATTTTATGCTGCCTGACGATGGTGGTCGGGATATGGTCGGACCTTCTGCGCGGTATGGTACCTACGCGATGGAAATTTTGATTAACCATTTGTTGAAAATGGGCGCGAGGCGCAATCATCTTGAAGCTAAAGTATTTGGTGGTGGCGCAGTCTTGGCGAGTTTGTCGAGTAGTAATGTCGGTGTGAAAAACGCCGAGTTTGTTCTAAATTATCTCAAAACAGAAAAAATACCGATTGTGGCAAAAGACTTGCTGGATTCGTATCCGCGAAAAGTCTACTATTTCCCTGAGACGGGGCGTGTAATGGTGAAGAAGCTTCACCGGGTACACAATGAAACATTGTTCAGTCGTGAGCGTGACTACAAGGCGCGCTTGGCAGGTACGAAGATGGAAGGCGATGTCGAGTTGTTTGTTTGATAAGACGCCCCTCAAAGAGAGGCTGTTTCTACAATTTATGCTGGATGTGTTTGTATGAAAACTCGAGTTTTGGTCATTGACGACTCTGCATTAATGCGCGGCATGCTGGCCGAGATGATTAACGCTGCGCCGGATGCCGAGGTGGTGGGGCTCGCGCCGGATGCTGCGACTGCACGTGAGATGATTAAAGCCCTGAATCCTGATGTATTGACTCTCGATGTCCATATGCCAAAAATGGATGGGCTGGAGTTCCTCGAGCACTTAATGCGACTTCGGCCGATGCCTGTTGTCATGGTCTCATCATTCACTGAAGCCGGCTCTGAGACGACGCTGCGTGCGCTTGAGTTGGGTGCGGTTGATTATATCGGCAAGCCACGCGCAGTCAGCGCTAGCTCACTTGAGGAATATGCTGAAGAGTTGGTCGATAAAATACGCGCTGCTAAAAGTGCTCGCCTTCGTCGTACGCCTATAACTCGCCCCGGCACTACACCTGCCACGCCACCTATGACGAAGTCTCCTGCCGCAACTCCATTGGCTCGACCTGCAACTAGCGGGAAGATTATATTTCTCGGTGCGTCGACTGGGGGTACGGAGGCAATCAAAGATTTTTTGTTGGCGATACCCGCCGATTGTCCGCCTATTCTTATCGTGCAGCATATGCCTGAGAGCTTTACGGCATCCTTTGCGCGTCGCTTGGATGGATTGTGTGCGCCTCGGGTTGTTGAGTCGCAAGGCAATGAAAAGGTCGAGTCTGGGACAGTCTATATTGCACCAGGGCATTCTCATATGCAGATCAAGCGCGCAGGCACGGGCTATGTGACTGAACTCTTGTCTACTGCCCCCGTGAATCGACACCGCCCTTCAGTTGATGTGTTGTTTGATTCAGCCGCTGCCTTGATTGGACGTCAAGCGGTTGGTGTTATCTTGACAGGTATGGGTAAGGATGGTGCTCAGGGTTTGCTTAAAATGCGTCAGGCAGGCGCGAGAACATTCGGGCAAGATGAGGCTAGTTGCGTGGTTTATGGGATGCCACGCGAAGCCTTTTTGGTTGGCGCTGTCGAGGAACAGTATCCGTTAGAAGATATTGGAAAGCGGGTTTTGCAAGCAGCAAGCAGATAATTCAGGAATTTTGCTTGTGACCTATGGCCAAAGTATTAAACTAAGATCAAATCGAGCTTTGCTCTCTTATAGGAAATCAAATGCAAACAAACGTACATAAAGATGCCGGGCAGGCGATTATCAAGTTGGTTGGTCGTTTCGACTTTAATACGCATCGTGATTTTCGCGGTGCATACGAGCCGCTGGTAACTGAGGCAGAAATTCGTTCGGTCATCGTTGATTTTTCTGGTGTTGATTATCTTGATAGTTCTGCGCTCGGTATGTTGTTGATGTTGCGTGATAAATTGGGCGGTGCTAATAAGTCAGTTGCTTTGGCTGGGGTGCGCGGCAATGTCAAGCAGGTGCTGGATATCGCCAATTTTGGAAAGCTGTTTCAAATTTCCTAAAGTTGACGCTACTTGGGTCGTCAAAGATATACCGTGTTGTGTGCAAAGCCCCGGGTAGCAAGGGATTGTTGGCTAAGGCTGGTGAAAACGGTGTATGCTGAAATTTCTTCGGTACTATAGCCAAACAAATAAGCCGACTGCACAACGTGCAAGGGGGTAACGATGTCTGAGTTGTTAAAGAATATTGATGCACGAACGAATCTCGCTGGCACCAACAAGCTTGAGATTCTTCTCTTTTTTTTAGGCGTAGATCCACGGACGAAACGCCGAGAAACATATGGTATCAATGTGTTTAAGGTGCGCGAGGTGATGCGTACGCCTTTCATTACGGCTGCCCCGGACATGCCATCGGCTGTCGAGGGTATGGTTAGCTTGCGGGGCGCACTGGTGCCGGTCATTGACTTGGCTAAATACTCTGGGATTCCGCCGGAAACGCCTCGTGAGATCATGATTGTGACCGAATATAACGGGCACACTCAGGGCTTTTTGGTTGAGGGGGTTGATACGATTTTGCGTCTTGATTGGAGCAAAATGCGAGTCCCTCCCGAAATGCTAACGGCTCAAACGGGCGGTTTGGTGACCGCGGTAACAGAGTTGGAAGACAATCGTCTTGTGATGATGATGGATGTTGAGAAAGTCTTATCTGAAACCACCTCGATCGATAACGAGATTATGTTCCGCAGCGTCGTCAACTTGAATCGACCGGATTTGACGGTGTTTTATTGTGATGACTCTAGCGTCGCTCGTAAGCAAATTGAACGTACGCTTGGTGTGATGGGCTTAAAGGGTGTTAGTGCAGTAAATGGGCGTCAGATGTGGGAAGAAATGGACAAGGTTGCGAAATATGCTCAATCCATTGATAGGCCGGCGTCTTCAATTATTAACTTAGTGCTGACCGATATTGAAATGCCAGAGATGGATGGCTATATTTTGACCAAGAAGATTAAATCTGATCCGCGATTTAATGGCATACCGGTCATCATGCATTCATCGTTGTCAGGTATGTCGAATCAAAAACTGGGCATGTCGGTCGGTGTTGATGAGTACGTCCCTAAATTTGAGCCACAAAGACTTTCGGAAACCCTATCCCGTCTGTTGCTTGTGGGAACTATGCCGGTTAAGGCAGCGTAAGGATTAGCGGGAGTTCACCATGGATCTCGTACAAAACAATAACTTACTCGATAGCATTGATGCCCGGACGCGTCTGGCAGGCTCCAATAAAATGGAGATTCTCCTTTTTTCTTTGGGGACCCGCGAGATTTTCGGGATCAATGTATTTAAGGTCCGTGAGGTCGGGCGTACCCCGCGCATCACAAAAACTCCCAATATGCCGAGGGGGGTTGAAGGTCTGATTTCATTGCGGGGTAATGTAATTCCCGTTTTGTCATTAGCGCCGTTCATGGAGTTGGATGGTGTGCCACCAGGTTTAGGTAAAACCATGATGGTTGCTGAGTATTCAAAGCGTACTCTGGGTTTTCTGGTTCACGAGGTTGATCGAATTATCCGTGTCGATTGGGAGCGGGTGAAAGCGCCGGAAAGCGTTATGGCATCCAACCAGGGGTTGATTACTGCAGTGATCGAGTTGGATGGCGGGCATTTGGTCTCCATTCTTGATGTCGAACAGATTCTTGCCAATGCTTTTGGTGAGGCGATCGTTGTAGATATACCGCCAGCCAAGGTTGATCCAGCCACGAGCGTGTTTTTTGTTGATGACTCAGTTGTGGCGCGGCGGAAAATTGCTGAGGTTCTCGATAAGCTTGGGGTTCGCCATAAACACGCAACAAATGGCATGGAGGCTTGGACGCGGTTGCAGGGGCTTGCTACACATGCCTTGCAAAGCGGTTGCAAGATTCGTGACGAAGTTCGCTTGGTGCTGGTTGATGCTGAAATGCCAGAAATGGATGGTTATGTTTTGACCAAAAACATCAAATCTGATCCTCGGTTTGAGGGAGTTCCTGTTGTAATGCATTCATCCCTTTCTTCTGAAGCAAATCGCGCAATGGGCAAGTCAGTTGGTGTGGACGCCTATGTCGCAAAATTTGATGCTGAGGCCCTGGCTGACACCTTGCGCCCACTTATTGAACGATAACAACTAAAAAACTCAGGAGTTGTGCATGGCAGTTGATCCGAAAATGAGGTTCCTCGTAGTGGATGATTTCTCGACGATGCGTCGGATTGTCCGCAACTTGCTAAAAGAGTTGGGCTTTACCAACGTTGATGAAGCAGAGGATGGCGCAATCGCTTTGCAGAAGTTGCAAGGAGGGGGCTTCGAGTTTGTGGTGACTGACTGGAATATGCCGAACATGGATGGTCTGACGCTATTGCAGACTATTCGTGCGACACCTAACCTGAAGCATCTTCCGGTGCTGATGATTACGGCTGAAGCCAAAAAAGAGAATATTGTTGCCGCGGCTCAGTCTGGCGCTAGCGGATATATCGTTAAGCCATTTACAGCGGGAACCTTGTCTGAAAAATTGAATAAGATTTTTGAGAAAATGGGCCAAGCTTAAGGGCGCGCTATGAGCACAACTAACGATACGCCCGATCTCGAGTCCCTGTTTGACTCCATTGCAGCAGACTATGCGCCTGTTGCACCCGCCGTCTCTGCGCCTATTGCTCCGCCGCCACCATCTAAAGTGTCGCCGGTTTCAGGTGCGGGAGATAATGATGATCTACAGGCATTGTTTGATAGTGTCGCAGCTGACTCTGCGCCGAAGGCAAGCGAGAAACCTGAGCCAGTAGTCGCTGAGTCGACTGCAGATGCTGCTGGTGATGAATGGCCGAAACAAGAGGCGGTGTTTAATCGTATCGGCCATATGGCCCGTTCGTTGCACGATACCTTGGGTGATCTTGGCTACGATAAGCTGATACAGAATACAGTCTCTGCGTTACCAGATGCGAAAGACCGTTTGGCGTATGTGGCAAATTTGACCGAGCAAGCGGCGTGTCGTGTGCTAAATGCAACCGATGTTGCCGTGCCCTTGCTTGAGGGAATAGAAAGTGGCGCCCAGGCTCTTGGCTCGCGTTGGGATAAGGTCTTTGCCAATCAATTGTCTCCTGAGGAGTTCAAACAGTTAGCGATTGATACCCGAGGGTTTTTGCAGACAGATTTGCAAAAGAGCGCCAAGGCAACTCACGCACAGTTGACTGAAATTATGATGGCTCAGGACTTTCAGGACTTGACTGGTCAGGTGATCAAGAAAATTGTTGCGCTTTCGCAGGAGCTAGAGGCTAATTTGATGGGGCTTCTGCTTGAAGTGGTGCCAGAAACCAAGCGCACTGAAGAAGTGAACAGTCTGATGAATGGGCCGGTTATTAATGCGACTGGTCGTGGCGACGTTGTGGTGAATCAGGAGCAGGTCGATGATCTGCTCGATAGCCTTGGTTTCTAAGGAGGGTCGAAAATGAGCGACTTTGCCGGAATGGAAGAGCTGCTGCAGGATTTTTTGCAGGAAGCCAGTGATCTTTTATCTGATGTCGATAATAAGCTCGTGGATCTTGAGAAAATGCCTGATGATCGAGGGCTGCTCAACGAAATTTTCCGTGGTTTTCATACGGTTAAAGGGGGGGCTGGATTTCTTAATGCGGCTGAATTGGTTACCCTTTGCCACCTTACCGAGAATCTGTTTGACAAGTTGCGCAATGGGGAGCTTCAGCTTACTGCCAACCTGATGGACGTTATCATGGCGGCAACAAACGGCGTCCGTGAAATGTTTGGTGAGCTTGGGCAAGCCGTTCAGCCTCAGCCTGCAGACCCAAATGTAATTAACGCTTTGCGTCTCGCCTTGGAAGGTGAGTTGCCAGGTGAAAAGCCTAGTGATGATGTTGTCTTGACTGCGCCCGCTGTAAGCACGCCTGGGCCAGCCGCGTCTTCTAGTGCTGCTGAGCCGGACTGGAGCGCATTGCAAGCTGCTGTTACTGGTGAGGCGCCGGCTCAGGTTGCGAAAGGTGAGTTGATTACCAAGGCTGAAACTGAGGCGGCTGCTGAAGCAGCTACTGCATCGCCTGCTGCTGCCGTGGCAACTCCACTTGGTCGGCGTGCATCAGACCAGCCCGCAGCCCAGCCGTCATCGGCTAGGCGGGTTGAGGAGCGTGGCGGGCGAGAGAATACGATTCGTGTTGATACCTCACGATTGGATCAGGTTTTGAACCTGTCCGGTGAAATTGGATTAACCAAAAACCGTCTGACAAGTTTGCGGGTAGATATTCTTGCGGGTAAGAGTGACTCGGAAACGCTTCAGGCGCTTGATCAGGCTGTTAGCCAGTTGGATCTTCTGGTTTCTGATCTACAAAACTCGGTAATGAAAACCAGGATGCAGCCAATTGGTCGGCTGTTCCAGAAATACCCACGAATTGCACGCGATCTGGCCCGCCAGCTTGGAAAAGACGTTGAGTTGGTCTTGGCTGGTGAAGAAACTGAAGTCGATAAGACGATGATTGAGGATTTGGCGGATCCATTGATCCACTTGATTCGAAATGCAGTTGATCACGGGGTCGAAATGCCTGAAGAGCGACAGCTTTCAGGTAAGCCAGTGAAAAGTTTGGTTCGCCTTGAGGCTCGTCAGGAGGGGGATCATATTGTTTTGATCGTCGCTGACGATGGCAAGGGGATGAGTGCCGAGCGCATTCGTGGCAAGGCGGTAGAAAAAGGGCTGATCTCGGAAGAGGAAGCCAATATGTTGGATGAGCGGCAGAGTCTGAATTTGATTTTCTTGCCGGGTTTTTCAACCATGGCTCAGGTTTCCGCTGTTTCAGGTCGTGGTGTTGGCATGGATGTGGTGAAAACCAATATTCATAAGCTCAACGGCTCGATTGAAATTCGTTCTGAAGCGGGCAAAGGTTCTGCATTTATTATTTCCTTGCCGCTGACCTTGGCTATTTTGCCGGTTCTTTTGGTTTTGCTCGGTGATCAACCATTTGCTTTACCGTTATCAATGGTTCGTGAAATATTGCCGATTGAGCAAAAGCGAATCCAAGAAGTGGCAGGTAAGGAAACAATGGTCGTGCGCGGAGAGGTTCTGCCCGTTATCTCGTTGGCTGGTTTGCTTGGTTGGCCGTTGGAAAAATACCCCGAGTACGGTGTGTTTATGCAGACAACCGAGCGTAGCTTTATTCTCGGTGTAGATAGCTTTGCTGGGCGAGATGATGCTGTGATTAAATCGCTGGAAGATTTCCGTCCCAAGGGTGTTGCTGGAGTTACAACTTTGTCTAATGGACAGATTGTGCTGATTCTTGATATGAAAGAGCTGCTGGCAGATTTGTCTGGTGGTGCTGACATGCGTGCCGGAATGAGATCCTTGTCTTCGATATAAGTGCTTTTGTCATGGTTTGGGAAAAAGGGAGCTTCGGCTCCCTTTTTTTATAATTAAAGTTTACTTCGTTGTCATGAGCTTGCGAGTTTGTTGTGAGAATTTAGCTAAATAAACACTCGTACCTATTTAATTTTCTTGGTTTTTTCCTATAATAGGGTCATCAACTCAAGAAGATGGTTATGGCGGAAGAGAGCGACCTCGAGAAAACAGAAGAGCCTACTGGTAGGCGAATCGAGCAGGCCCGTGAAAAAGGGCAGGTGCCGCATTCTCGTGAGTTGGGTACGTTTCTTATTTTGATTTCTGCGGCGGCGGTTTTTTGGATGATGGGTGGCTGGTTAATGCAGCAGACTGTCAATCTTATGCGTAAGGCGCTATCGGTCGATTCCATGTTCATGCATGAGCCATCGTTGATGTTGCCGCGGTTGGGTGATATCTCTGTGGATGCTTTGATCGCCTTTTCCCCTATTTTGGCGCTGATGGTTCTTGCTTCAGTACTACCCTCCTTCTTTTTAAATGCCATGGTGTTCGCCCCCCAAGCTTTGATGCCTGATTTGGGTCGTATGAATCCTTTGAAAGGATTCGGGCGTATGTTTGGATGGGCGAGCTTGATGGAATTGGGCAAGGCTGCTCTCAAAGCGATCCTGGTTGGTAGTGTTGCAGTATTGCTGATCTGGAAAGAGTTGGACGAGATTTTCGGGTTGCTGAGTGAGCCATTGGATGCGGCGATCGTTCATGCCGGGCATTTGGTTGTTTTTTCATTTCTCATTATGGTTTCAGCGTTGCTCTTGATTGTGGTTGTCGATGTGCCATTCCAACTTTGGCAATATTTTGATAAGTTGAAAATGACCAAAGAAGAGGTCAAGCAGGAAATGAAGGAGATGATGGGGGATCCACATGTTAAAGGTCGGATTCGTAGTCTCCAGATGCAGGCGGCCCGGAAGAGAATGATGTCAGAGGTCCCCAAAGCGAATGTGATTGTGACCAATCCAACGCATTACGCTGTGGCGCTTTCTTACTCAGCGGGTATGACCGCACCTAAAGTTGTTGCCAAGGGCGTTGGTGCGGTAGCGCTAAAGATACGAGAGATAGGGGCCGAACATGCGGTTCCTATTTTGGAGGCGCCGCCTTTGGCGCGAGCCTTATATAAGCATGCTGAGCTTGATACACAGATACCCTCCGCCCTGTATAACGCAGTCGCGGAGGTTCTTGCTTATATCTATCAATTGGCTAATTGGCGCCGGGAGGGTGGGGCATATCCTTTGGCTCCGCATGATCTGGATATCCCCGCTGAATTAATTCCAGAGGCCGGATGATGGCAATTTCCTCAATGAGCCTGCAGGGTTTTATCGGTCGGTTGAATGCAACGCAACTGGCAACGCCTGCATTGATCTTGATGATTCTGTCCATGATGGTTTTGCCATTGCCGGCGTTTGTGCTTGATTTGTTCTTTACCTTCAATATTGCAATTGCTGTGCTGGTGTTGCTGGTTGCGGTTAATGTGCAGAAAACGCTCGATTTTTCGGTGTTTCCTACGGTTTTGCTGGTCACGACCCTGATGCGTTTGTCGTTGAATGTGGCTTCGACTCGTGTCGTTTTGCTGGAAGGTCATACTGGGCCGGATGCTGCAGGCAAGGTCATTGAAGCTTTTGGCCACTTTTTGGTCGGTGGTAACTATGCGGTCGGTATCGTAGTCTTTGCTATTCTGGTGATCATTAACTTTACTGTGATCACAAAGGGTGCGGGACGAGTGGCCGAGGTTGCTGCGCGTTTCACCCTTGATGCAATGCCAGGTAAGCAGATGGCAATCGATGCCGACTTGAACGCAGGTCTGATCGGTGAAGATGAGGCGCGAAAGCGTCGCTCCGATATCTCTCGTGAAGCAGAGTTCTTTGGTTCAATGGATGGTGCGTCAAAGTTTGTCCGAGGTGACGCGATCGCCGGGATAGTAATTACGTTATTGAATGTGGTTGGCGGTTTGATTATAGGTGTGCTGCAGCACGACATGTCGGTGGCGCTAGCGGCAAAAACATACACACTGCTAGCTATTGGTGATGGCTTGGTTGCGCAAATCCCCGGGCTCATTATTTCAATTGCAGCGGGTATGGTTGTTACCCGTGTGTCTGATGATCGCGACGTCGGACAGCAGGTTGTGGGACAAATGTTCCGTAATGGCAGAGCCTTGGCTATTACTGCCGCCATTGTTGGTGTTCTTGGCTTGATTCCGGGAATGCCTAATACCGTATTTCTGTTGATCGCATCGACCTTGGGCTGGCTTGCATGGAAGATGCTCCAAGCTGAGAAACGAGTTGTAGAAACCCCCGTGGCGGTGGCGCCACCACCGGTTAAAGAGGCGCTTGAGGCCAGTTGGGGCGATGTTTCGCCTCTTGATGTTCTGGGTCTGGAGGTCGGATATCGTTTGATCCCCTTGGTCGATAAGTCCCAAGATGGCGAATTGCTGCGGCGTATCCGCGGTATTCGTAAGAAATTTGCTCAGGAAGTTGGTTTTTTGGTTTCCCCTGTTCATATTCGTGACAACCTTGAACTGAAGCCGAACGCATATCGGATCATGCTTAAAGGGGTCGAGGTAGGCGTTGGTGAAGCGTATTCCGGGCAATTTTTGGCAATCAATCCAGGCCGGGTCGCCGGAACGCTTAGCGGTACTTCAACGACTGATCCTGCCTTCGGTCTCCCCGCAATCTGGATTGATAGTGGTCAGCGAGATCAGGCTCAAGCCTATGGCTATACCGTGGTTGATGCATCGACTGTGGTTGCTACCCACTTAAACCACCTCTTGCTCACGCATGCTTCAGAATTGCTTGGTCGTCAGGAGGTTCAGCAATTGCTCGATCATCTGGCTAAAGAGATGCCAAAGCTGGTTGAGGACTTGGTTCCAAAAACCTTGCCGCTGGGTACTTTGCAGAAGGTTCTGCAGAGCCTTCTCGATGAGGGCGTACCTATTCGAGACATGCGGACAATTATCGAAACAGTTGCTGATAATGCTGGCCGTATGCAGGCTGCTGATGATATTTCGGTCCAGGTGCGAAATGCCTTGGGTCGTTCGATTGTTCAGCAGTTGTTCCCGGGTAGTGGGGAAATGCAGGTCATGTCGCTTGATCCGACCCTGGAGCGCTTGCTTTCCCAGGCCGTGGGTGGCGGAACAGATAACAATAGTTTTGAACCTGGGCTAGCAGATACCCTGGTGCGTGAAACGGCTACTGCAGCTGAGCGCCAAGAGAGTTTGGGGCTGCCCGCTGTGTTGTTGGTTCCAGCAAGTTTGCGCTTGCTTCTTTCAAAATTCCTACGCCGCTCCATTCCTCAGTTGAAGGTGCTGGCGCATAACGAAGTTCCAGAAAATCGAATTATCAAGGTGACCTCGATAATTGGGGGTAGAACATGAACGTCAGAAAATTTATCGCTGCTAACGCAAGGGATGCTTTGCGTAAGGTTAAGGAAACGCTCGGCGACGATGCGATTATCCTTTCTAATCGAGGAGTGCCGGGGGGCGTAGAGATCATGGCCGTTGCAGCTCGCGACATGGCCATGATTGTTCCGACTCAAGTCCCACAGGCGCCTCAGCGCCCAGTGCCTGAACGCCGTCCAATGATCGATGAGGTCGATACGGACTCGGATTACCGTGTTTCATTGAATGCGGCCAGGATTCAGGCATCACAAGGTGTGGCCCGCCATGCTATTCCAATTAAGCCATTAGTAGCCCCAGCCCCTATAGAGAAGCCAATTCCTCCGGCTCGTACTCAGGTCAGATCAGCGGGTATTGTTAATGCAGGAATTCCCAAAACTGGGTCGTTGCGTAATTTGGAAATTGGCAAAAATCAGTCGTCCACCGTAGCAGCCACAACAGGCAACCAGGAAAGTGTTTCTCGCGCAGCACCAAAAGAATCGGCAGCAATACATCGCGCATCGGAAGCTCAGGTCGTGCCTATTGAGGTCATGGACGAAATCCGCTCGTTGCGGAAAATTGTTGAGCAGCATTTGGCTGGATTTGCTTGGGGAGAAACTGCACGTTCTGCACCCGTTAAGACAGATGTTCTCCGGCAGATGCTGGATGCTGGATTTTCCCCGCAATTTTCTCGGGATCTGCTCGCTGACTTGCCTATTGAAATGGGTGGTGCTGAGGCAATGGCCTGGGTTAAGGGCGCTGCTGATCGTTCGTTGTTTACGATCGGAAATGAAGCCGATATTGTCGATCGAGGTGGTGTTTATGCCTTGGTGGGGCCAACGGGGGTCGGTAAGACGACAACGACTGCCAAACTGGCTGCACGATGTGTGTTGCGTCATGGCCCTAGCAAAGTGGCGTTGGTGACTACAGATAGTTACCGGATTGGTGCCCATGAACAGTTAAGAATTTATGGTCGCATTCTAGGCGTGACGGTTTACTTGGTCAAAGATGCAGCTGAGTTGCGTCAAACGCTTGTTGAGTTGCAACATAAGCATATGGTGCTGGTCGATACCATGGGTATGAGCCAAAAAGATAAATTGGTTCCTGAAATGACCGACATGTTGGCTGGTTGTAATGTCCAGCGTCTCTTGCTTTTGTCAGCAACCTCCCGAGGAGATACCCTTGATGATGTGGTTCGCGCCTATCAAGGTGATAATTTGGCTGGTTGTATTCTGACCAAAATTGATGAGGCAGCGAGTCTGGCAACACCACTCGATGTCATCATGCGTCATAGCCTCAAGCTTCATTACGTTTCAAATGGTCAGCGTGTCCCGGAAGATTTGCATTTGCCAAATCGCGGATACCTTTTGCATCGTGCATTCAAGGATGTGCCTGATAACTCACCGCATAAATACGATGGTGTTGAGCCGGGGCTGCTGATGGCAAATGCTGGAATGGCTGCATCGGGAGGCCGACGTGGCTGATTTTCGCACCGATCAGGCGGCAGGATTGCGGCGCATGTTGGGCGGTGCAGGACAGTTGCAAGTGATCACTTTTGTTGCGGGATGTGAAGGCGTTGGGCGCAGTGTTGCGGTTGCGAATCTTGGCGTTGCATTGGCACGTTTAGGTAAGGAAGTGTTGATCATCGACGAGCATGCATCTGCGGATGATATTGCATCATCCTTTGGCATGTCATCTCGTTTTGATCTGCTTAATGTGGTTCAACGTGAACTCTCACTTGCCCAGGTTTTGCTTCAGCCAATGAATGGGCTTTCTATTCTTCCTGCAGCCAAGGCGGTGAAGAAAATTGGTCGCCTCTCCCTGCCACAGCAACAAACATTACTCGATGCGGTGGCCCATCTGGAGCGGCCGGTTGATATTATTTTAGTAGATGCCAGCATGGCTCACCCCAGTGGATTTTCTCCATTTGGTCTGGCTTCTCAGGAGGCGGTCGTCGTTTTATCCGGAAACAGCGCATCGATTACCGAAGCGTATTCATTGATTAAAAAAGTTAGTAGTGCTTTTTCGCGCAGGCAGTTCCGAATTTTAGTTAACAAGGTTCGTAGTCAGGCTGATGCTCGGTCAATATACGAAAATATCGCGCAAGTCGCCGCTCATCGTGGCATAGCGCAGCTTGATTTTGCCGGTGCTATTCCGTTGGATGATTTGTTGCGGCAGTCGTCCCAGTTGTGCCGTTCGGTTTTGGTTCAGTCGCCTGATGCTCCTTCAGCAAAAGCTTTTCGTGAAATTGCAACCGATTTGCTTTATTGGCAAAAGAGTGACAATGAGGCCGGTGGGGTCGAATATTTTATGCAGCAACTGCTACACTTGAGCCAACGTATAACTCCAAAAGCAATAAGGGCCTGATGTATACAGCTGCAGGGCAGCCTGATCGTAATCAGTTGGTTCAGCGCTATGTGCCGCTGGTGAAGCGTATCGCCTATCATTTGATGGCAAGATTGCCGGCTAACGTGCTTTTTGATGATCTTGTTCAAAATGGCATGCTGGGACTGTTAGACGCCCTTGATCGATTTGAAGAGGGCTTCGGCGCTCAATTTGAAACCTATGCTACTCAGCGAGTTCGTGGTGCCATGCTCGACGGGCTGCGTGAAAGTGATTGGTTACCAAGAAATTTGCGCCGTGAGTTGCGTCGAATTGAGTCAGCCATTAATGAGTTAGAGCACGCCAATGGACGAGTCCCCTCAGAAGCTGAGCTGGCGGATGCTTTAGGAATGTCGCTTGCAGATTATCAAAAGACATTGCTCGAAGCGAGAGGACATCAGATAGTCTATTTTGATGACTTTACCGGTGAGGGGGATGAAGATTTTCTTGAGCGTCACTTTACCGATAATGATGCAGACCCACTGAATATTCTTGAAGATCGAAATTTCAAGAAATTGATGGTCCAGGCCATTGAAAAATTGCCCGAACGCGAAAAAATGATGATGGCCTTATATTATGAACAGGACCTGAATCTGAGGGAGATCGGTGAGGTTATGGGTGTTACCGAATCGCGGGTCTGTCAATTACATACCCAGGCAGTATCAAGACTACGTGGTCAGTTAGTCGGAAAGATGCCAGTAATCAATAAGCTACGTAAGGAGTCATCAAGTGGATAAGATCAGTTTGGCTGGTCTGGCCATTGGGCTGCTTGCCGTTATTGGTGGTCAGATTCTTGAAGGGGGCCATGTAGGCTCATTGGTCCAACCTACTGCTTTGCTGATCGTGTGTGGTGGGACCTTGGGTGCGGTGCTGCTGCAAAGTCCGATGCATGTTTTCAAGCGCGGCGTGGGCATGGTCAAATGGGTGTTGGTGCCGCCCGTAGTTGAGCAAAAACGTTTGATTGATCAGGTTCTAAATTGGAGCCAATTGTCACGTCGCGAAGGCTTGTTATCCCTCGAAGGCTATATCCCGGCCATTAAGGATCCTTTTGTCAAAAAAGGTCTGCAATTGCTGGTAGATGGCGCGGAGCCAGAGCGCATCCGTGAGTTGTTGGAAGTTGATATCAATACCTTTGAAGATGAGTGGCGGCAATCAGCAAAAATATGGGAATCCGCTGGTGGTTATTCTCCAACTATCGGAATTATTGGCGCGGTGATGGGCTTGATTCACGTAATGGAAAATCTGTCCGATCCGAGCAAGCTGGGCGCTGGCATTGCAGTGGCATTTGTCGCAACCATTTATGGCGTTGGTTTGGCCAACTTGATTTTTCTACCGATAGCCGGAAAACTGAAATATTACATTTCAAGAATGGTGACTTCAAAAGAGATGGTAATCGATGGCTTGGTCGGTATAGCGCTGGGTGATAACCCACGGATTATTGAAGCGCGGTTAAAAGGTTATTTGCATTAATGGCTCGAAAGCGGCGTGAGGAGGAGCCCGAAAATCACGAACGCTGGCTGGTTTCGTATGCCGACTTTATTACGCTGCTTTTCGCATTTTTCGTGGTGATGTATGCGGTTTCGTCGGTAAATGAAGGCAAATATAAAGTTCTTTCAAGTTCGCTTGAAAGTGCTTTTTCTAATACTGCAGGTAAGACTGGTGGGCCGCCTGTTGCAGTAACGCAAGTGCAGCCGACTATTCCACCCCGGCCGATCAGTAAGCCTGCTGATAAAACGATTGAGCAAAAAAAAGCTGAAGAAAAGAAAACCGAGCAGCGACAAAAAATGAAAAATGTCGCAAGCAGCATTATGGATGCGCTGCAACCTCTGGTGGCGCAGGGCAAAGTCAGGTTGTTAGAGACAAGTCGTGGCGTCACTATTGAAATCAATGACAGCATTTTGTTTCCTCCTGGTCAGGCCCGTTTGCAGCCGGCGTCAGGAAGTGCGCTTTTGGCGATCGCTCAGGTATTAAGTGCTTCGGATTTTCCTGTGACCATTGAAGGGCATACCGATAATGCGCCAATTGCTACGCCACAGTTTCCATCTAATTGGGAATTGTCCGCAGTAAGAGCAACCACTGTCCTTCGGTTATTCAATGAGGGTGGGGTAGGTTCGGAGCGGCTGACAGCGATCGGTTACGGCGAAACCCGGCCAATTGAAACAAACACAACGGTAGAGGGGCGGGCGCGGAACCGGCGGGTAAGTATATTGATTGATTCAAATCGGCCTGAGGCGCCAACTGAGATTGCTCAAAGTCCGGTTGCCGAGGTCAGGTGATTAAAGTTTTGCCGGGTTAGGGCAATTACGCTGAGTCAACAATTCGGCTACCCGTTAGAGGGGCAGCGTGTCCGCCACTATTATAAAGTGCACGCGATTCAGTATTACTGTTCAGAATACTTAAAGCGGCATTTGTCTTGGTGAGATGCAGTTTTATCAACTGGGTGTTAAGTTCGTGCAAAGCCTTTGCTTCACGAGCCATTTTTAGCAATTTTTCCCAGTGCACCGTAGCATTCAGGTCTTTAGGGTTTTTTGCCAGCCAAGTGTCCATGGCAGCCTGTTTGCTAAGCCCCGTTGTATTCCCTACCGCAAGATTGCGCTCTGCCTCTAATTGATTAAGTGCGCCAATTAGAGGCTCTTTTTGGGATGAAATTTCTTGCAGTAGTTCTGGAGCTGCTTGTTTTAAGCAATTCTGTTCGTCTAGCAATAATTCAATGAAGCGAGAAACCAGCAAAATCTCGCGGTCAATTATTGCGGCGACGTCAGACATCAGGCTTGATTCTTGGCGTGTTTGATTAAATCTTTGGCTGTATCAATCAAGCTATCCGCAATTGCATCCGGGTTGATTTTGAAACGACCTTCAGAGATAGCCTGCTTGATTTCTTGAATGCGTGCCGAATTGACAGGTGGTTTGTCTGCGTAATTCATGACGCTACCCAAGGTACTCAGAGTGACTGCATCTGAGGTCGGGGCTGGGCTTTGAGGGCGAGCTGCTGGGGCAGGTTTGCTACCTGTGTCAGCAGGGCTTGGCCTGTAGTTGGAGTCAATTTTCATGGTGTCATACTCAATTTACTATGGTCTTGTTCGGTATTACGGCAGATCACTTAGAAACTTTAGCCTAATTTGAAATTTCTATCGTGCCATCGGGCTTGGCTACCCCGCTGATTACCTGCCCTGACTCCATACGAATCTGGGTCATTTGGCCTGATGTCGCGTTATTAACGGCTTTCCCTTCCGCGCTCACAGAAAAACCAGGCCCTTTAGAGATAACTTTCACCGTCTGACCCTGTCGAATAGCAAATGGGGTCTGAAGTTGGTTTTCACGTAATGCTTGGCCCACACCCACAGAGTTTTTAAGCACTTTTCCGATCGCGTCACCGGGGTTAGTGATGGTGCCAGTGGGGAGGCTGAAAATATCACCGGTCTGCGTTACCAAATCGCCCGCTTGGATTATTTGTCCAACAACAAGTGGGCGTGTGGTGGAGGCGTAATTGCCGGTGACGGCAATTTGTGCCGGTATCAGTACGCTCCATGTATTGGGGCCTAGGCAGCGTACGCCGACATAGACTTTGCTGGCAATGCGAGCGCCCGGTGGAAAAAAAGCCTCATGCGTAGTGCAAGGAGGGAGGCGGCTAGTATTTACTTGCCCCATCGTAATGCTCGCTTTGCCGGGCATATTTTGAACCTGGCTGCGAAGAAAGCGCTCTGCTGTATCAATGACTACCTCATTTTGGGCAAGCGCTGCCCCAAACATTAGGGATGAAGTCAGCAGTAAAAGGATGCGCCATAGAAACATGTGCGTATTTTGCCTGATAGTCGCCTTGGCTGCCCTTGTTTTCGATAGCTTGCTAGTCGCGTCCATTTTTATCGAGTACTTATTGATGGCACGAACTGTGCTTTTGGTCAACAAAATATTCGGAGGAATCAGTGATGGCTAGCTTAGAGCAAAGTATTTCAGTTTTGAGTCAAGGCTTGAATTTGAGAGCTACCCGCCATCAAATTTTGGCATCAAACATCGCGAATGCAGACACACCTGGCTATAAAGCCCGTGATTTTCAATTTGATGCCGCAATGAAAAATGCAATGGCTGGCCGTCCGGGCAGTGCTACTGAGGTGGCCAGAACATCATCGGCACATCTTTCAGGTGTTGGTGGTGCCGGTCCTGTAAATATGGCTTTTCGTACGGTTAATCAGTCATCGGTGGACGGCAATACCGTTGATATGGACGTCGAGCGTACTCAGATCACAGATAACGCCTTGCAATACCAAATTCTTACGCAACTGATTGGCGATAAATTTAAAGGGATGCGTACGGCCCTGTCTAGCAACAATAGTTAAGGTGTAAATAATGAGCCTATTTAATGTGTTTCAGGTTTCATCGAGTGCCATGACCGCGCAGTCAATGCGGCTGAATGCTGTTGCTTCAAATATGGCCAATGCGGACAGCGTCGTTTCTGCCGATGGAAAACCCTACCGGGCCAAGCAGGTTGTATTTGAAACAACCCCTATGGGAAGTAATCCGGGAGTTTCGTCCGGAGTCAGAGTGCGCGAAGTGGTTGAGGATGCATCTCCACCGAGAATGGTGTTTGACCCTAAAAACCCCGCTGCGGATGAAAAAGGCTACGTTGCTTTTTCTAATGTGAATGTTGTTGAAGAAATGACCAACATGATCTCCGCATCACGTTCCTATCAGACCAATGTTGAAGTGATGAACACCGCCAAGACCATGATGCTGCGTACCTTGCAGATCGGTCAAGGCTAATCAGGAGAGTAATCATGGCAAGTAGCGCAATCACCAATTCCCAGTCAAACAATGCAGTTATTGACTCTATCAACGGGAACGCAAAATCCGCAGCAAAGGCGACATCCGCTGATGAAATGCAAACGCGTTTTCTCAATTTGTTGATTACGCAGCTGAAGAATCAAGATCCATTGAACCCCACTGATGCAAATCAGATGACTGCGCAGCTTTCTCAGATCAGCACAGTGAGCGGGATTGAAAAGCTCAATGCCAGTATGGAAAAACTGGTGGGTAGCTATGCCGGAACCCAAAATATGCAAGCGGCAGCAATGATCGGCAAAACGGTATTAACTGCCGGCAGTGGCCTTGATCTGGTCGGTGATAAAGCTGTGGGTGGTGTTAGTTTGAGCGGCCCAGCAGATAAAGTCACCGTAAGCATTCGGGATGCGGCAGGGAGATTGGTTCAAACACAAAACCTTGGTGGGCAGCCGGAGGGTACGCTCAATTTTGTATGGGATGGCAAATCGGATACAGGTGCGACGCTTCCTTCTGGTAAATACACATTTAGTGTGGAAGCAGTCTACGGGGATAACAAGGTTGATGTAACCGCCTTGCAGGCTGGCATGATAAATGCTGTTACCTTTGGTAAGAACGGGATGTCTATGCAGCTGGCTAACAATAAGTCAGTGGCTTACGAAGAGATCCTGCAGATTTTGAATTAACGGAGGTTAATCATGGCATTCCAACAAGGTCTTAGCGGTCTTAATAACTCATCAAAAGCACTCGATGTGATCAGTAATAACATCGCGAATGCATCTACTATTGGCTTTAAAGGTGGTCAGGCGCAATTTGCTGATGCGTTTGCTGCTTCCTTGGGCGCTGGTGGTGCTTCGCCGGTTGGTATTGGTAGTCAGTTGTCCGCGGTTCAGCAGCAGTTTTCACAAGGCGGCATTTCAAACTCAAATAATCCGCTTGATATTGCGATCAATGGCGGGGGGTTTTTCCGTCTCCAAAAAAGCGTGGCTGATGCAACGGCAAGTTATACCCGGAATGGTCAATTCCACTTGGATGCGCAGGGGTATATTGTTAACTCTCAGTTGAATAATTTGACGGGTTATCCCATTACTAATAACGTAGTCAATCGTGCTGCTTTGGTGCCCGTGCAGCTTGATACTACCGGGGTTGTACCTCGTGGCACTGGGACTTCAGAGGTTCAGCCGGGGATCATTACTCAGATGAACTTTGATGATCGGGATGTGCGTTCCCTTGCCTCTGCAACTCCAAACAATCTTGCTGCCTGGGCTGCTAATACAGCGTTCCCTCCAAATAATTTAAATACATTTAACTATTCAACATCGGTAACTATTTACGATCAGAAAGGTAATGATCACGCACTCTCAATGTATTTCACCCGCGTTGATGTTTCGGGTGGTGCATCCCCAGGCAAGAATCAATACCAAGTGCACTATGTTTTAGATGATAAAGATGTCACTGCTCAGGTGACTGGTGCTACAGCTGGTCAAGCAGCCGCAACGGTTCCCATTGTCGAATTTTCGCCGGATGGTTTGATTAAAAAAACTGGATTTTCTTCTGCTGCTTCAAATATCGATCTTCAGTTCAGTATCGACATGACTGACCCATTGCCCGCCGCTTTAAGTAAGTTCTCAGGTCTTTTTACTAAAGACATTCCCATTACTTTTGATAAAAGCACCATGTTCGGTAGTGGTTACGATGTGAATAAATTAGTTCAGGACGGCTACGCCTACGGTCGTTTGAGTGGGGTCACTGTTTCTCCTGAGGGTATTGTTCGCGGTAATTACAGTAACGGACAAACAAAAGACATTATTCAACTTGTATTGGTTGATTTTATTTCCCCTACTGGATTGGCTAGTTTGGGTAGTAATCAGTGGGCCGAAACTGCTGCATCTGGACAGGCGCTGATTGGTGATCCGGGGTCAGGTAACCGTGGTTTGATGCAGGCTGCCGCAGTTGAAGATGCCAACGTTGATTTGACTCAGGAATTGGTTAACTTGATTACCCAGCAGCGTAATTATCAGGCTAATGCCCAGTCAATCAAGACGCAAGACCAGGTCATGCAGACCTTGGTGAACATGCGCTAATAGGATCTGAGTCAATAACATGGATCGCCTGATATATACCGCAATGACCGGCGCCAAGCATGTCTTTATGCAACAGGCCGGTACGGCGAACAACCTTGCAAATGCCAGTACGGTAGGTTTCAAGGCGATGGAACATCGTTTCCGCGCCGTTCCCGTGCAGGGCGAGGGCATGCCAACGCGAGCCTTTGTTGTTGATGCTTCTGTTAGTGATGTGCTTGATGAAGGGCCAATGCTGGCCACTGGCAGAAATCTCGACGTTGCTGTTAACGGGCGAGGCTGGATTGCATTGCAGCTGCCTGATGGTAGTGAAGCATATACACGCGCCGGTGGTCTTGGCGTTGATGTTAACGGGGTTTTGCAGACGAGCAGTGGTTTTGCTGTGGCAGGAGATGGCGGACCAATTACTGTGCCACCAGACAATCGCATAGAAATTGCTCCAGATGGGACTGTTTCAGTTGTACCCACATTTGGCACGCCAAATACAGCAAATGCGATTGGTCGAATCAAGCTAGTCAATCCGCCAGCCTCTGAATTGGTCAGAGGGGCTGATGGTCTGTTTCGTCAGCGCAATGGTCAGGCGGCCCCGGTTGATGCAAATGTCAAACTTTCTTCTGGGACACTGGAGGGGAGCAATGTTAACGTGAGCGATGCAATGGTCAATTTGATCAGTTTGTCTCGCCAGTTCGAGATGCAGATCAAAATGATGCAAACGGCCGACACCAATGCTCAGCGTGCTGACCAGCTTCTGTCGTTGAACGCTTAATAGGATTCAAAAATGATACGTTCTTTGTGGATTGCACGCACCGGACTTGATGCACAACAGACTCAATTGGATGTTGTGGCCAATAACCTCGCCAACGTAAGCACGAATGGTTTTAAGCGGGCGCGTCCTGTATTCGAGGATTTGTTGTATCAAAATATACGACAAGCTGGTGCTCAGTCCTCTCAGCAAACACAGATTCCAACGGGGCTATCCTTGGGTACTGGCGTTCGAACTGCTTCTACTGAGCGGATATTTACGCAAGGAAATATTCAGAAAACTGACGGTACGTTGGATATTGCTGTCCAGGGAAACGGTTTCTTTCAAGTCCAATTGCCTGATGGTACGACCGCATATACGCGTGATGGAGCGTTCTCAAAAGACAACACCGGCCAGATTGTTACTACCGATGGTTATCCCGTCTTGCCCGCAATCACCATTCCGACGAATGCAACAAGTTTGACGATAGGTACGGATGGTACGGTTACTGTAACTCAGTCAGGTACAGCAGCAGCTACTCAGATCGGTAGTATCCAGCTAGCAACTTTTATTAATAATGGCGGCTTGCAGAGTATCGGCCAAAATTTGTTTATGGAAACTGCGTCAAGTGGCACGCCTACGCCAAACACACCGGGGACAAACGGTGCCGGTGTAACAAACCAAGGGTATGTTGAAACATCTAACGTCAATGTGGCTGAGGAGTTGGTCACCATGATTCAGACGCAGAGAGCGTATGAGTTAAATTCAAAAGTGGTTTCAACCTCTGATGCCATGCTTGGGCGATTGTCTCAACTTTGAGGTGACGTCATGAAAAAGTTAATTATTTTATTTGTCGCATCAATAGCTGGCTGTACCACAGTACCTCCGACCAATATCCACCAGCCTATGAGTGCAAGGCCGGCGCCTCGTCTAGAGGCGATGGGGGGGAATGGTTCTATTTATCAGGCGGCTACAGGGCGTCCTTTATTTGAGGATCGCAGGGCACGGTATGTTGGTGACACCATCACTATAAATATTACCGAAAGTACAACTGCTTCGGCTAATTCAAATACCAAACTAGATAAAACAAATAGCTCAAAAGCAGCAGTCTCTGCATTTAGTGGCTTGCCAGGTAAGGGGTTGTTAGGGTTAGATCTTAATGGATCAAGCTCAAATAACTTTAGCGGTAAAGGTGAGGCAGCCAACAAAAATGTATTTAGCGGAAACATTACCGTGACTGTTATTGATGTCATGCCAAATGGCAATTTGCTGGTTTCAGGAGAAAAGCAGGTGGCAATTGGTCATGAGCAGGAGTACGTCCGTATTTCCGGCGTAATTAACCCTAGCTTCGTTGATGCATTCAATACCATTGCTTCATCAAGGGTGGCTGATGCCCGAATTGAGTACAAATCAGCGGGTCAAATCAGTGAAGGTCAGATTATGGGCTGGATGGCACGATTCTTTCTTAATGTTCTTCCATTCTAGGGTGGCATTAATGGAGACGTATCATGATCAAATTAAGCGGCAAATGGTTCCGGCAGACGGCAATATTCGCCGTCTGTATCTTGCCGTTTTGGAGCCAGTCTGTATTCGCTGAGCGAGTTAAAGATCTGGCAACAATTCAGGGGGTTCGGAATAATCAACTGATTGGTTATGGAATTATTGCCGGGCTCGATAATACGGGTGATCAAACTACCCAGACGCCCTTTACCACCCAAGCTATAGGCAACATGCTGTCGCAATTGGGGGTAAATCTAACTGAAGCTCAGTTCAGTAAACTCCAGTTGAAAAATGTGGCAGCGGTGATGGTTACGGCAGTTATGCCACCTTTTATAAAGCCTGGCCAGCCGATTGATGTGACAGTGTCATCTCTTGGTAATGCAAAAAGTTTGCGTGGTGGCACCTTGATGATGACTCAGTTGAAAGGCGCTGATGGCCAAGTCTACGCGGTAGCACAAGGAAACGTCCTCGTTGCAGGCGTTGGTGCATCATCCGGTGGCTCAAAAGTTACAGTGAACCATCTTTCTGCCGGCAGAATCCCCGGTGGCGCGACAGTAGAGCGCGCGGTGGCTACGGGGGTTGGGCAAGGTGGTTATGTTTATTACGAACTCGCTGAGTCGGATTTTGCAACGGCTCAAAATATGGTGGACGTGATAAATAAAAATATGGGGCCGGGCACGGCTCAGGCAGTTGATGGCCGACGAATATCAGTGCGTGCCCCGGATGAAATGGATGCCCGAGTTGCATTTTTGGGCAGAATAGAAAACTTAGATGTAAAACACACAATTGGGCTGGCAAAAGTCATTATCAATCCACGTACGGGTTCTGTGGTTATGACCCAGAAGGTAACTCTTGAGGCCTGTGCTGTTGCGCACGGCAGTCTGTCGGTGGTGATTGACCGTGCTCAGCCCTTGCAAGGAGAAGGGGCCGACATACAAGTTAAGCAGAATGATGGCACGCTAATGAGTGTTAAAGCAGGTGCAAATCTGGCTGATGTTGTAAAAGCATTGAATGCATTGGGGGCAAATCCCTTGGATTTGTTGGCTATTTTGCAGGCGATGAAGGCGGCAGGGTCCCTGCGCGCTGATCTTGAAGTTATTTAGAGCAATACCATGTCAGTCAAAATTCAAAATGCACCTAATCGTGCCGCATTTGATGTTGCATCTGTACAGGACTTGCGCGCTCAGTTTCAAAAAGATCCGAAAGAGGGTGTTAAGGCTGCAGCTCAGCAATTTGAAACCATGTTTTTGCAAATGGTGATGAAAAGCATGCGTGATGCAACGCCACAAGATGGGTTGATGAATAGTGATCAGTCCCGGTTTTATACTGGGCTTCTTGATCAGCAAATGGCGCAAAATATTTCCACCACGGGTAAAGGCCTTGGTTTTGCCCGCTTGATTGAGCAGCAGCTTGGTCGGCACGTTGCAAATTCGGCGGCGCCTCTTAGCGGGGCGTTACCGGCAAACGATGCCGGCAATGATTTGCCGCTTGCTGCTATGAATGCACGGCACTTGCAACACAAAGAAGTGATGGGAAGCTTACCCACATCAGCTGCATATTCTGTACAAGCAATTAATGGTGGTGAAATAAAAGACTCCGGCGGGACGAAAGATTTTGTTAATCGTGTTTGGCCGCATGCTGTTCAAGCTTCAAAGGCGACGGGGATTCCCCCCCAGTTTTTGGTAGCGCAGTCAGCACTTGAAAGTGGTTGGGGTAAGAGCGAGATCCGCAACCCTGATGGCAGTCCCAGTTTTAATCTTTTCGGAATCAAAGCTGGAAAGTCTTGGACAGGATCAACCGTCGAGGCAAAAACAACCGAGTACATTGATGGTGAGCCTCGTCAGGTGGTCGCACGCTTTCGGGCCTATGGCTCATATGAGGAAAGTTTCAAGGACTATGCAGCGTTGCTACGTAGTAGCCCTCGCTATGGTGATGTAATTGGTTCGCAAGATGGCACAGAGTTTGCTCGTCGTTTACAACAAGCAGGCTATGCCACTGATCCGATGTACGCAGATAAGTTAACGCGCATCATTAATGGCCCCAGCCTACGCCAGGCACTCATCGGATAAAACTAAAATTTAGCTACACAATTTTAGGTTTTTGCCGATAACAAAGAATAAGGAGCGTGAAATGGCTGGAATACTTGGTATCGGCATGAGTGGCATCCAGACAGCCCAAGTGGGATTGTTGGCGACGCAACACAATATTGCAAACTCGAATACTGATGGATATACGCGTCAGTCAATTGTCCAATCAACGACAACACCTCTTGGTACCGCCTCCGGTTCGGTGGGGACGGGCGTGCGCGTAACTACTATTCAGCGTAACTACAATAATTTTTTGAGTGAGCAAGTTACGAAATCAGAGGCCGAGCTCAGTTCCCTAGATGCTTATTACAAGCAAATTTCGACTATTGATGATTTGCTTGCTGACTCCAGTGCGGGGGTCTCTCCGGCGCTTCAGGACTTTTTTAAAGGGGTTCAGCAGGTTGCAAATTCCCCTGCATCACTTCCGGCAAGGCAGGCAATGCTGTCCTCGGCTCAGGCCTTGGTTAATCGTCTGCAGGGTGCTGACCAAAGAATCTCTGATTTGTACGGACAGGTTAATCAGGAAATTAGCGATGGTGTTACTGCAATTAATGCCTACGGTGCAATGATTTCTGAAATAAATCAACGTATTACGATCGCTGAGGGTGCTGTTGGTCAACCGCCGAATGACTTGCTTGATCAAAGAGATCAGTTGGTTTCTGAGCTAAATAAACTGGTTAAAGTGAATGTTATTCCGGTCGGCAAAGATGGTATTCAGGTTTTTATTGGTAAAGGGCAGTTGCTGGTAATGGGGGGGCAAGTTAATCCAATGACGGCTGTAAAGTCCACAGCTGACCCTTCACGCATAAGCATGGCATTGGATCTGGGTGCAGGTGCTCAAGAGCTTCCGGACGATTTGTTTACAGGTGGGTCACTCGGTGGCTTGATGAAATTCCGTAGTGAAACACTTGATAAAGCAGTGAACTCACTGGGGAAAATTGCTGTTTCCTTGGCTTCAACTTTCAATGAACAGCACAAAACCGGTATGGATATGCTGGGTAATGAGCAGGGAGATGCAGGTTTTAAAAGTGATTTTTTCACCTTAGCAAGTCCTAAGGTGGTTCCTAATCGTTTGAATGGCGCCGCAGTGGTGAGCGCAAGCTTCACGACACCGGCACTAAGCTCGAATTTGGCTGACGGGAACTATGTTTCAAACATTACTAATAGTGATTACCAGCTTAATTATGATGGTACAAATTTGAGCCTGACCCGGCTTTCAGATAAAAAAGTTTGGTCTGGTGCGAACATAGCGGCAGTTAATGCTCAGATAACAGGTGAAGGTTTTGCTTTGGCAAATCCATCTGGAGCCTTTGTTGCAGGTGACTCGTTTCTGATTGAGCCAACGCGTGAAGCCGCTAGAAATATTGGCATTAATCAGGAAATTGCAACTGATGTCCGCTTGCTTGCTGCCGCTCTTCCGATTCGGGCAACGATAGGTTTGACGAACGCGGGAACAACAGCTGTTTCTGTCGGGCGAGTTCGGATTGATACGACCGCATCGGCTGCAGTGACATTCCCCTTGCAAGTTACGCTTGGCGCAGGAGCTTCAACGCTTAGTATTGCAGCGGGTGGTCCGCATAGCGTTAATGTTTACAACAGCAGTGGTGCAGCTGTCGCAGGTTCCCCATTTTCATTGGCTCCAGCCAGTGCCACTCCGCCACCGGTCGCCGATGGGTATTCGTATGAGTTAGCCGATGGGAATCGCCGAATCACATTCACGATCAAAGGCGTCCGCCAAGCTGGTGACACCTTTACGCTAGATAAAAATGATGCGTCAACGGGAGGGGTTATCGGCGTTTCGGATAGTGGGAATATGTTGCTCCTGGGGCGTTTGCAGACGCAACGTGCGGCGGATGGTGGGGCAACTAATTTCCAGGGGGCCTATGCTCAGATGGTCTCGGATATTGGTAATAAAGCATATGAAATTCAAGTGACACAAAGTGCTCAAAAATCTCTGGTTGCTCAAGCAAGCGCAGCAAGAGAGTCTCAGTCTGGCGTTAATTTGGATGAAGAAGCCGCTAACTTATTGAAATATCAGCAAATGTATCAGGCGTCGGCTCGGGCAATCAGTATTGGCCAGAGTATTTTTGATGAGCTTCTTAATGTGGCGCGTGGTTAATAGGAGGCTATGATGAGAATTAGTACTAGTCAGATGTATGCACAAGGGACTGCCAATATTATTTCAGGGCAGTCGGATGCTTACAGGACTCAGGCGCAGTTAGGTACGGGCCGGAAAATTTTAGCTCCTAGGGATAATCCAGTTGATTCAGCACTAGCCTTGATGACTGAACAGGCTAAAGGCGTGAATCAGACGTTTATGGATAATCAGAGTGCCGCGGCTTCAAGGCTGTCATTCATGGAAACCCAGCTAGGGAGTGTCTCGGATTTGCTTGTGTCAGCGATTGAGCGTGCTGCCCAAGGCAGTAACCCCGACTATACCCCGTCACAAAAACAGCCAATTTCTGATGAGTTGAAAAGGCATCTCGGAACGCTGATTAATATCGCCAATTCTACAGATGGTACTGGCGAATATGTTTTTTCTGGAAATCGAACGGCGACTAAGCCCTTCGTCGACAATGGTACTGGCGGTAATTATTCGCTAACCAATACGATTGTCTCGTATAACGGTGATGATGGTCGACACTCGGTACAAGTTGAGTCAACTCAAACAGTCACTATAAGTGAATCCGGACACGATGTATTCATGCGGGTAACAAATCTGGC
>CAYRBE010000003.1:0-32209 GCA_964422345.1 uncultured Dechloromonas sp. | reverse complement strand
TACGGTATTCGATACGAACGCGACCGCGGCCATCCGGCACCATGTCCTGCAGATCACCCTTACGAATACCGAGGCTTTCCATGACGCCGCCCTGGGTGTCTTCTTCGACGTCCACTGTGAGCATTTCGTACGGCTCGCAAACTACGCCATCGATGGTTTTATTAACCACACGCGGACGGCCAACAGCCAGTTCAAAACCTTCACGACGCATATTTTCGAGCAGGATGCCGAGGTGCAGCTCGCCACGACCAGCAACGTCGAACACGTCACCGTTCGGGGTGTCATGAACACGCAGCGCCATATTGGTCAGCAATTCTTTATGCAGACGCTCGCGAATCTGGCGGCTGGTGACGAATTTGCCTTCAGTACCGGCCAGCGTGCTGGTATTAACCATGAATTGCATGGACAGGGTCGGCTCATCGATCTTCAACAGCGGCAGAGATTCCGGTTGTTCTGGATCGGTCACAGTGCAACCAAGAACCAGATCTTCAATACCGGTGATCTGAACGATATCGCCAGCATGGCCTTCATCAAGCTCAATTTTGTTCAGGCCACGGTAACCAAAGACCTGGCCAATTTTGGCCTTGATCGGGGTACGCTCGTGTTCAGCCGCTTCTTCTTCGGTACCGAACATGACGACGACGTTCTGGCCAGTCTTAACCTTGCCGCGATTGATCTTACCGACGCCGATACGACCAACGTAAGAAGAGTAATCAAGGGCAGTAATCTGTAGCTGCAGCGGTGCTTCGATATCGGTGTCCGGTGCCGGCACATGGCGCAGAATGGTGTCGAACAGCGGCTTCATGTTTTCGCGCGGCTGATCCAGTTCCATCGCTGCCCAGCCATTCAGGCCAGAAGCGTAAATAATCGGGAAATCCAGCTGCTCGTCAGTTGCACCCAGCTTGTCGAACAGATCAAACGTCAGATTGACTGCCTGATCAGGGTCGGCACCATCACGGTCAACTTTGTTCACCAAAACGATAGGACGCAGACCAAGGGCCAGCGCCTTCTTGGTGACGAAACGGGTTTGCGGCATCGGGCCTTCAGCAGCGTCAACCAGCAGGACCACGCCATCGACCATACCCAGCACGCGCTCGACTTCGCCGCCGAAGTCCGCGTGGCCCGGCGTATCAACGATATTGATGTGTACGCCTTCGTACTCAACTGCAGTGTTCTTGGAAAGAATCGTGATGCCACGTTCCTTTTCCAGATCGTTGGAGTCCATAACGCACTCAACCAATTGTTGGTGAGCGGCAAAGGTGCCGGACTGGCGAAGCAGCTGGTCAACCAGGGTGGTTTTACCGTGGTCAACGTGAGCGATGATGGCGATGTTGCGAATCGGACGAGCGGACATGGGAAGGCCTGAAAAATCAAAGGCGTAATTCTATCACCCCATGCTGCGATGCAACATCCCCGAAACGCGTTTACCCCTCTTTATTCCGCATAAAATCAGCAGTATTGAAGAAATTCTCCAACAGCTTGGTACGAATCCCGGCTTCAATCCCGCTATCTTCCATCGCCAGCACCATGCAGGCGACCCATTGATCACGTTCTGCGATGCCGATGGCAAAAGGCATATGGCGACCACGCAGCCGTGGATGACCATATTTTTCGACGAAGAGATCCGGACCGCCCATCCACCCCGAAAGAAACATATAAAGTTTCTCACTCGACCCTTTGAGATCAGCCGGATGCATGGCGCGCAACTCAGCAAATTGCGGCACGCTGTCCATCAACTCATAAAATCGGTCGCACATTTTGGCGACCGTAGCGGCCCCACCAATTTTTTCGTAGGTAGTTGTCGTGTTTTCCATCACAAATTCCAAATATTAAGGTTTGCGTCCGACCGGCCGGGTGCGCTGAACGATCGGCCTAACTCCTGCCCTAAGAGGCTTCTGACCATTTCGAGGTACAGCAACGGCACGTTCAACTTTCCCGGTTTTATCACGCTGACCACAAGTTCCAGCTGGCTGCCATGCTGGAATCAGTTGCCGCTTTCCATTGCCGATCAAATCAGAGCGCCCCATCTCCTTGAGCGCCTCTCTAAGCAGCGGCCAGTTTGCCGGGTCGTGATAACGCAGGAAAGCTTTATGTAATTTACGCTGGCGACCATTACGTACCGCACCAACCCGCTCACCATCACGCGTCAATTTACGCAGCGGATTACGCTCGGTGTGATACATCGTTGAAGCCAGCGCCATCGGTGTCGGCAGGAAGGTTTGCACCTGATCCAGCCGGAAATTATTTTTCTTCAGCCAAATCGCAAGATTAAGCATGTCCTGATCCGTCGTACCGGGGTGGGCGGCAATGAAATACGGAATCAGATACTGTTCCTTGCCTGCTTCACGGGAAAAGCGATCAAACAACTGCTTAAAGCGGTCATAGGCACCAATCCCTGGCTTCATCATTTTGGACAACACGCCATCTTCGGTGTGTTCCGGGGCAATTTTCAGGTAGCCGCCAACGTGATGGGTAACCAATTCCTTGATGTAGTCAGGCGAACGGACTGCCAAGTCATACCGCAAACCTGAACTGACCAAAACCTTCTTCACCCCTTTAAGCGAACGCGCCCGGCGATAGAGTGAAATGAGGGGGTTATGGTCTGTACCCAGATTTTCACAAATACCGGGAAATACACAGGACAATCTGCGGCACGATGATTCAATTTTTTCCGACTTGCACTTGAGTCGATACATATTGGCCGTCGGCCCGCCAAGATCGGAAACGATGCCGGTAAAACCGGGCGTTTTGTCTCGCATATCTTCGATTTCGCGAATAATCGAGTCTTCCGAACGACTTTGAATAATTCGCCCTTCGTGCTCGGTAATTGAGCAGAAGGTACAACCGCCAAAGCAGCCGCGCATGATGTTGACCGAGAAACGGATCATTTCCCAGGCCGGAATTTTCGCATCGCCGTATGAAGGGTGCGCCCGACGGGCGTAAGGCAATTCATAAACCGCATCAAACTCTTCAGTCGACAGCGGAATGGGTGGCGGATTTAGCCAGACATCGCGCTCACCATGCCCCTGAATCAAAGCGCGGGCGTTACCGGGGTTTGATTCGAGGTGAAAGGTCCGCGAAGCATGAGCATAAAGTACCGGATCATCCTTAACCTGCTCATAAGACGGCAGACGAATGGCCTTCAAGGACCGCTCCTGACGCAATTTCGCTGTGCGCTCAGTACGGGAAACAATTTTCACCACATGCTCACCAGCAACCGGTGCTGGTGCAGCAACAGTATTCTTCGCCGAGGTATCAGCGTAAGGGTCGGCATGCTTGATCAATGGTCCCGGTGTATCGACCTCGGTTGAGTCAATCAACTCCCATTCGGCTGAAGGCAACCAGCCACGCGACACCATGAAAGCGGTCCCGCGCAAATCACGAATTTCATTGATTTTATCGCCCTTGGCCAGACGATGCGCCAGCTCAACCACCGCCCGCTCAGCGTTACCAAAAATCAGCATATCTGCTTTGGAGTCAGGCAGAATCGAGCGCCGAACCTTGTCAGACCAATAATCGTAATGGGCAATCCGGCGCAAGCTTGCCTCAATCGAGCCAACGACGATATTCGTCCCTGGAAAGGCTTCGCGGCAACGCTGGGCGTAGACCGTCACAGTGCGATCCGGACGCTTGTTCGGCTCGGCATTTGCGGTATAGGCATCATCAGAACGGCTCTTGCGATCTGATGTATAGCGATTAACCATCGAATCCATGTTGCCAGCGGTAATCCCGAAAAACAGGTTTGGTTTACCGAGACGCTTAAATTCCGCAGCTGAGTTCCAGTCCGGCTGACAAAGAATGCCAACCCGGAAGCCTTGCGCCTCCAGCAGGCGACCAATCAACGCCATGCCGAAGCTGGGGTGATCGATATAGGCATCCCCCGTCACCAGAATAATGTCACAGGAATCCCAGCCCAGTTGGTCCATTTCCTCACGGGTCATGGGCAAAAAGGGTGCCGGGCCAAAGCGATGCGCCCAGAATTTACGGTAGCCAAAAAGTGGCCGAGGTGCTTGAATATTTGAGTCCATACACCATTATACCTGAGTAGCGCAGTCGGGATTAAAGAGCAGCCATGTTGAGGATTTCCCTAACAGCGCAAACATGAATCTATTGATAACGTAGCGGATATTCTGCAATCCACAAGGAAAGATGGTCATGTACAAAAATATTTTGGTCGCAATTGACGATAGCGAAACCTCACGTTGTGCTCTCAAAGAGGCGCTGCACATCGCAAAATCCAGCAATGCCAAAATTTACATCAGCCATGTCGCCGACGAAACCCTGCTCAATATGCACGGTCACGTCCTGACCAACATGGCAAATGTGGATAATGCGGTCACTTCACTTACTCAAGCCGGTCAAAAACTGCTCGATGAAGCAATGAAATCAGCGACAGGAATCAATGCAGAAACCCTGCTTCTTGAGGCATCCAATCGCCGTGTTTCAGAAACCATTGCCGACAAAGCCAAAGAGCTCGATGTCGACCTGATTGTGATCGGTCGCCATGGTCGTCGCGGTCTGGCAACCCTCATCCTTGGTTCAGTTGCTGAACAACTGGCAAAAATCTCTAACGCTTCTGTACTACTGGTCAGGAATCACTAAATGCACGAAACCACGCTCGACACCAACAAAGACGAACCTCTCCGTAACGATATCCGACTTCTCGGCCGCATCCTTGGTGATACGGTTAGAGAACAGGAAGGAGATTCAGTTTTCGAAATTGTCGAGCGTGTACGGCAAACTGCCGTCAGCTTTGCCCGTGATGGCGACAACGGCAAAAACACCCGGGCCGAACTCGCTGCCCTGCTTGACCCGCTTTCTCGCGATACTACGCAAGCCGTAGTTCGCGCCTTCAGCTACTTCCTGCAACTGGCAAATATTGCAGAAGATGAACACCATATCCGCCGTCGCCGGGCGCATGATCTGGCCGGCTCCCCACCGCGCGAAGGGAGCCTGATCCATGCATTGGATCAAATTGCCAGCAGCAATGTTTCATCAGATGCGGTAGCTGATTTTTTTGCCCATGCACTGGTGGCACCGGTCCTGACCGCCCACCCTACTGAAGTACAGCGCCAAAGCCTGATTCGCAATCATCGCGACATTTCTCATCTACTCGATCAACGCGAACGTTTGCAAATGACGCCGGAAGAGTCAGCCGAGAACGACCTCGCGCTGGCAAACTCCATTCTGACGCTTTGGCAATCGCGTATGCTGCGCCCGGTTCGCCTCAAGGTACTCGATGAGGTCAAGAACGGTATCAATTATTTCCGGGAAACCTTTTTCACCGAACTGCCCCGCCTATATATTCAGGCAACCCAACAACTGCAAAAACGCTACCCTGAGAAAACTTGGGCGCTGCCGCCATTTTTCCGGGTCGGCAGCTGGATCGGTGGCGACCGCGACGGCAATCCGTTTGTCACAGCCGAAATCCTGCGTGAAACACTGCGCCTGCAATCAAGCGCGACGTTGAATCATTATCTTGAAGAAATTCACGAGCTCGGCGCTGAGCTACCGCTCTCTGATCTGCTGGTCAAAGTCACTCCTGAACTCCTGTCCCTTGCCGAGCACTCAACCGACCATTCACCGCAACGTGCCGACGAACCTTACCGTCGCGCCCTTTCCGGAATTTATGCGCGACTGGCCGCCACCGCTCGCAGCCTGGACCACTTTGAGCCGGTTCGCCACGAAATCGGCAATGCTCCGCCCTACGAAACCCCGGAAGCACTACGCGCGCAACTTAAAGCACTGGCCAATTCATTAAAACTCAATGGCAGCGCCAACCTAGCCGGTGGTCGCCTACGTAGACTGTTGCGTGCTGTTCAGGTATTTGGTTTCCATCTTGCCCCCATCGATTTACGCCAAAATTCGGAAGTTCACGCCCGTACTGTTGCTGAGCTACTCGCTGGCGCAGGTCGTTGCGCTGATTACGAAGCACTTCCCGAAGCCGAGCGTATACAGTTGCTGGTTGAAGAAATTGCCACGCCACGCCCGCTGCACTCGCCTTACATCACCTACTCCGAAGAAACCCAGGGCGAGCTGGCAATCTTTTTTGCTGCCCATGAATTGCGCCAGCGTTACGGCGTAGCCGCCCTGCCGAACTGCATTATTTCCAAAACTGACGGGGTTTCTGATCTTCTCGAACTCGCTTTGCTGCTCAAGGAGTCTGGCCTGCTGCTTCCGGGGGCAACGCCGCGCCTTGAAATCAACATCATCCCGCTCTTTGAAACCATCGAAGACTTACAAAAGAGCGCCGCGACGATGGATAGCCTGTTCAGCATTCCCGGTTATCGCCAGTTAATCGACGGGCGTGATAATGAACACGAAGTCATGCTGGGTTACTCCGACAGCAACAAGGACGGCGGTTTCCTGACCTCAGGCTGGGAACTTTACAAAGCTGAAATCGAACTCACCGAAGTTTTCCGCAAACACGCAGTTCGCTTACGTCTGTTCCACGGCCGTGGTGGCTCAGTGGGTCGCGGTGGTGGCCCAAGCTATCACGCCATTCTGGCGCAACCGGCGGGTGCTGTATCAGGTCAAATCCGGCTGACTGAGCAAGGTGAAGTTATTTCGACCAAGTACGGCAATCCGGACAACGGTCGCCGAAACCTGGAAGTGCTGCTGGCAGCCACGCTGGAAGCCAGCCTGACCGACCATGAAAACAAGGTCGAGCCTGCTGAGCAATTCCATGGCGTGATGGATCAACTGTCCTTGCTCGCCTTCAATGCCTATCGCGGTCTGGTCTACGAAACCCCGGGTTTCACCACCTACTTCCGCCAATCGACTGTCGTCTCTGAAATTGCCACCCTGAATATTGGCAGCCGCCCTGCTTCACGCAAGGCTTCGGAACGGATTGAAGATTTGCGGGCAATTCCGTGGGTATTCAGTTGGGCACAATGCCGCCTGATGCTTCCGGGTTGGTATGGCTTCGGGTCAGCGGTCGACAGTTACCTAACGGCAAACCAGAACGGTATGGCAACTTTGCGCCGCATGGTTCACGCTTGGCCATTTTTCAAGAGCCTGCTCTCTAATATGGACATGGTTCTGGCCAAAACCGACCTCGCCATCGCCTCACGTTATGCCGAACTGGTGGCAGATGAAGCATTAAGAACAAGCATTTTCAACCGGATCAAGGCGGAGTGGGAATTGACCCGCAAGCATTTGCTGGCCATCCTTGAACAGGATGATTTCCTCGCCGAAAACCCGATGTTAAAGCGTTCGTTGCAACTGCGCTCGCCTTACATGGACCCGCTCAACCACCTGCAAGTTGAACTGCTAAAGCGCCACCGCGCCGGTGAAACTGACGAGCGTGTCGCTCGGGGCATCCATCTTTCAATCAACGGGATTGCTTCCGGCCTGCGCAACAGCGGGTAAAATTCAGCCCATGACACAAACAATCAAACGCACCGTATTTTTTGTTTCCGACGGCACCGGCCTCACCGCTGAGGCCCTCGGTCACAGTCTCCTGACCCAATTTGAAGCGATTGAATTCAAACAAATTCGGATTCCATTTCTCGATAACGTTGATAAGGCACACGATGCAGTTGCCCGAATTAACGCTCAGAGTGAACTTGACGGGATGCGCTCAATTGTTTTCACAACACTGATCAATCAGGAAATATCGAGCATAGTTCATCAGGCAGACGCTTACTGCCTGTCGTACTTTGAGTCGTTTCTCGCGCCCTTGGAAAATGAACTGGGTGTTAAATCCAGTCATACGGTCGGTCGCTCACATAGCACTGCTGATAGCTCAGACTATAAAAAACGTATTGAATCAATCAACTACACCTTGGCTCACGATGATGGCATTACTGATCGAGATCTAGCCGAAGCAGACGTCATTCTGGTTGCAGTTTCGCGCTGTGGCAAAACACCTACCTCGCTTTATCTGGCCATGCAATTCGGCTTGAAAGCTGCCAACTTCCCGCTGATTCCAGAAGACTTTGATCGCGGTCGTCTGCCAAGTACGCTAGAACGCTTCCGTAGCAAGTTGTTTGGCCTGACCATCCAACCAGAGCGCCTGAATCAAATTCGCGAGGAACGCCGGCCAAACAGCACCTATGCTTCACTTGCCAATTGTCGCTTTGAGGTTGCCGAGGCTGAAAAAATGATGCGTCGTGAAGGCATCCGCTGGCTTGATTCATCGAGCAAATCGATTGAGGAAATTGCCGCAACCCTGCTACAGGAATTGAACCTACGCTAATTTCCGGCGCACGGTTTCAAACAAACAAACCGCTGCCGCTGCAGCGACATTTAGCGACTCAACAGCACCCGGCATCGGAATCTTGATTTTGAGCCGGGCAGCAGCCACCAATTCCGGGCGAACCCCCTGCCCTTCGGCACCAAATACCCAAGCCACCGGACCATGCCAACGCGCCTCATAAAGTGAGGTTGCGCCATCCAGGCAAGTAACTGCGGTTACACCGCAATAGGTTTCCATAAATCCGGGTAGATCAGCCTCTTCATGGATCGCCAAAGTAAAATGCGCGCCTTGTCCAGCCCGTAAAACCTTAGGCGACCAAGCAGATGCACAACCCGGCGACAACAAGGCTTGCTTGACCCCAGCAGCCGCTGCAGTGCGCAAAAGCGTCCCGACGTTGCCCGGATCTTGAATACCATCAAGCAAAATTGCCTCTTTTTGATAGTGCACCGTAGCACTCGCTTTGGGCGTGTTCACCAAAGCCAACAATCCACTGGGCGTATCAACCAAGCCAAGATCACGCATCAAAACATCAGCCAGAACAATGAGGTCGCGCCCTGCAACATAAGCGGCAATTTCCCCACCGGCCAATGCCGACTCAGCCACCAGCAGATGCTCAACCGGTCCATAAACAGCCTCGTAAGCCGCGACCAAATGGATGCCATCAAGCAAGGTCTGCCCGGTTTTACGACGCTCCCGCCCCGACTCGGCAAGGCGCTTCAACGTTTTAAAAAATGGATTTTCCCGCGACTGAATCAGTTTCATAGCAATGACAACTGCCGGGCGACCGGGCCAAAACTGCGACGATGTACCGGTGAAACACCGTGCTCTTCCAAAGCCTTGAAATGTGCCGCCGTCGGATATCCCATGTGACGATCAAAGCCGTATTGCGGATATTCAGCGTGCAACACCAGCATACCGGCATCGCGTACGGTCTTGGCAAGAATCGATGCGGCAGCTATTGAAGCCACTTTTCCATCGCCTTGAATAATTGCCTCAGCCGGAATATCAAGCTGTGGACAACGATTCCCGTCAATCAATGCACTTTCAGCCTTAACACTGAGCGCAGCAACAGCCCGCTGCATCGCCAGCAGCGAAGCCTGCAGAATATTAATCTGGTCAATCTCAGCCACGGTGGCTTCCGCAACGGCCCAGGCGATAGCCCGTTCCCGAATCAGCGCAGCCAACGCAACCCGCTTTTTTTCGCTCAGTTTTTTAGAGTCATTCAAACCCGGAATCGGCAGCGCCGGATCGAGAATCACTGCCGCCGCCACTACCGGCCCAGCCAGTGGCCCGCGCCCCGCTTCATCAACGCCACAGACCAATCCGACCGGGACTATCAGCTCAGGCATTTAATGACGGCATTGGCCGCTTTTTCAGCCGTGTTTTGACGCAACTGATGGTGAATTTCGGTAAATGCTTCAGCCACAGCCTCAGCGTTATCCTTGTCCTCATAAAGCTTAACTAGCGCTTCTGCCAAATTTTCCGGCGTTGCCTGTTCTTGCAAAATTTCCGGCACCACCGAGCGCCCGGCAAGAATATTCGGCAAGCCGACAAATTCCTGATACGCCATCCGCTTCATGATCCAATAAGACAATTTAGCGATCTTGTAGGTAATCACCATCGGACGTTTAATCAATGCCGCCTCAAGTGTCGCGGTGCCACTGGCTACCAAGGACACGTCCGCAGCACCGAGCGCATCCTGAGCATGACCAAACAACAGGCGAAACGGAACATCCCCTGCCTCTTGCTGATAAATCGCCAGTTCAAACTGCAAACGAGTTTCACGCGTTGTCAGCGGCACAATAAATTGTGCATTCGGCAAAAAACGGTCACGAATGATTTTGGCAGTTTCGACAAAACAGCCCGCCATTTTCTCCAATTCACCCTGACGGCTTCCAGGCAACAAGGCAAAAATAGGTACATCACGTGGCAAGGACAACTTTTCACGTACCGCCAGCTTGTTTGTGACCAGCGGAATCATGTCGGCCAATGGATGCCCGACATAGGTCACCGGAATCCTGGCCTTTTCATACAAAGGCGGCTCCATAGGAAACAAAGCCAATACGTGATTAACCGCTTTTGCTATCTTGTTGATCCGCCCACCCCGCCAAGCCCAGATTGACGGGCTGACATAATGTATCGTTTTGACCCCTGCCGACTTCAAATCTGCTTCCAAGCCAAGATTGAAGTCCGGTGCATCAACGCCGATAAAAATATCGGGGCGAATATCCAACAAGCGCTTTTTTAGCTGCCGACGGATACCAGAGATTTCCCGGTAATGTTTCAGCGCCTCAACATAACCCATGACCGACAGCTTTTCCATCGGCCACCAAGCGTCAAAACCAACCCCTTCCATCCTTGGACCGCCAATGCCGTAAAAAATCGCATTGGGAAGTTTTTCCTTGAGCGCCTTCATCAAGTGGCTGGCCAAGAGATCCCCTGAGGCTTCTCCGGCCACCATGGCAATACGAACCGTTCCGTCCATTAGCGAATAATGCCCCGCTTGGAAAGTTCAAGAAAATCAACGAATAGCTGAACATCGGGCTGAGTTTTAGCTTCTTCAACCAGCTTGGCCTTCGCTTCCTCGAGCAATAAACCTGACTTATAGAGCGTTCGATACGCCCGCTTCAAAGCGGATAAGGAATCTGCCGAAAAACCACGGCGCTTCAAACCCTCAACATTGATTCCGTAAGGCTGAGCAGTATTACCCGCCGCCATTAAATAAGGCGGCACATCCTGCAACACTACAGTACCAACAGCCGTCATCACGTGCGCGCCAACCCGGCAAAACTGATGAACACCGGTATAACCGCCCAGAATCGCCCAATCGTCTACTTTAACGTGGCCGGCCAATTGGGCATTGTTAGCGAAGGTTGTCTTGTTACCCACCTGACAATCATGGGCAATATGGACATAAGCCATGATCCAGTTGTCGTCACCAATCCGGGTTACACCCGCATCCTGAATGGTTCCCAGATTGAAAGTACAGAATTCGCGAATCGTATTCCGGTCGCCAATTTCTAAGCGAGTCGGCTCGCCAGCGTATTTTTTATCCTGCGGCGCTTCACCCAGCGATGAGAACTGAAAAATATGGTTTTCACGACCAATCCGGGTGTGTCCCTTGATAATGACGTGAGGACCAACGGTCGTGCCATCACCAATCTCAACATTTGGACCGATAATCGAATAAGCGCCAATCTCGACATTGGTACCAATTTGAGCACCAGAATCGACAATTGCTGTCGAGTGAATCATGTCAGATATCCCGTTTCGCGCACATCAATTTAGCTTCAGCAACGATCTCGCCATCCACCCGCGCAACCGCCACATATTTCCAGATACCACGCATCTGGCGCTGAATTTCGACATGCAAATGCAACTGATCGCCCGGCATTACCGGCTTTTTAAATCGACATTCGTCGATCCCGACAAAATAGAACACCGAACTCGCATCCGGTTTGGCTTCCATCGTTTTGAACGAAAGGATACCTGCCGCCTGAGCCAGCGCTTCCATAATTAATACGCCCGGCATGACTGGATGGTGCGGAAAATGACCAACAAAATACGGTTCATTCATCGTAATATTTTTGTAGGCATGGATCGATTTTCCAGGCTCAACTGCAACAACACGGTCAACCAACAAAAATGGGTAACGATGTGGCAGGTGCTCTAAAATCTCATGAATATCCATTTAATCAATCCTTTGTAGTAATATTTTTAAGTATTTTCTCAAGTTCGCTTACGCGATCAGCCAACTTAGCGAGATGCCTGATTTGCGCCGCGTTATGCAGCCAGTGACTGTGCTCCTCCAACGGAAACACACTGGTGTACTGACCGGGCTTGGAAATATTTTTCATCACCAGCGATCCACCAGAAACAACCGCACCTGAGGCAATAGTCACGTGCCCAGCGATCATTGCGGCGCCGCCGATAATCACGTTATCCATCAAAGTGACACTACCCGCAATGGCCGCACAAGCTGCCACAACGCAATGCTTCCCGATGACACAGTTGTGACCGATCTGAATCTGATTGTCTAGCTTGGTACCGTCGCCAATTATCGTATCGTCCAGCGCCCCTCGATCTATCGTCGTGCTTGCGCCAATCTCAACATCATTCCCGATGACAACGCGACCAATTTGGGGAATCTTCACCCACTCGCCATTATCTGGCGCAAAACCAAAACCATCAGCCCCAATCACAACACCGGAATGAATGACGGCATTCTCGCCAACGGTACATCCGGCATAGATCGATACGTTCGGATAAATTATGCTACCAGCACCAATACTTACGCCATTGCCAATCACACAACCCGAATGAATCACGACATTTTCACCCAGACTGACCTCTGCGCCAATCGACACATGTGCGCCAAGGCTCACACTAGGCAATATCGATGACTCGCATTGAGCCGTAGGATGAACCCCGGGGGATACCGCCGCACCAGGATTCAGCAAAGTCGCCAGACGAGCGTAATAAGCGTAGGGATTGGGTGTAACGATACGCGCCACCGGCAAGGCATCAGAAAATGCTGGCGGCACGATCACCGCCGATGCCTTGGTGGTCAGCAACTGATTTTTGTACTTCATATTGGCTAGGAAGGCGATTTCACCCTCCCCCGCAGATGCCAAAGTCGCCACCTGATGAATCTTTACTTGGTCATCACCAAGTACAACGCCGCCCAATTGGGCGGCGATTTCAGCAAGCGAGAGGAAAGTTCCCGCTGATGTCGGCATTACTTACCTTCGATGAGAACCTTGATGACACGATCAGTGATATCAAGTTTTGGGCTAACCCAAACAACATCCTGCAAAACCAGATCATATTTCTCAGACTCAGCGATCTGCTTGATGGCGCGATTAGCTTTTTCGATCACGGCAGCGTTCTCTTCGTTCTGACGCAAATTCAGGTCTTCACGGAATTCGCGCTGCTTACGTTGAAACTCGCGTGACAACTCACCAAATTCTTTCTCTTTGGTGCGGCGGTCACCCTCAGCCATCGTCACGGCATTCTTCTCAAGATTTTCCTGCAAGCTTTGCAATTGCTTGCCCATACGCTGCAGATCCTGATCGCGCTTGGAAAACTCACTTTCAAGTTTTTTCGCCGCTTTTTGAGCAGCAGGAGCATCACGGAAAATACGCTGCGTATTAACGTAGCCAACCTTCAACTCTGAGGCCCCTACGCCGGTTACAAACAGAGTAGACATTAACGAGGCAAGAACTAAAGACTTAATTTTCAAGATAAAACTCCTGGATCAAAACGTAGTACCCAACTGGAACTGGAAAGACTCAGTCTTGTCAGTATCCTGCTTATTAAGAGGCACACCATAGCTAAACTTTAACGGACCAATCGGTGAAATCCATGCAGCACTCAAACCGGTTGAATATCGTAAATCGGTCGTTCCAACATTATTATTAACTGCAATATCTTCTTTGTTATACACCTGACCCGCGTCAAAGAACCAACCCATACGGAAACTCTTTTCCATTCCGGGCAAACTCCACAACAATTCAGCATTAGCGATTACACGACTATTACCACCGATACGATACTCGGTTCCCGTAACCGGATCATATCCAACCGGACCCAAACTACCCGCTTTATAGCCACGAACTGAACTCACACCACCCGCGTAATAATTCTTGTAAAAAGGAAGACCCATACCATTATAGCCATCAGCATAACCAACTTCACCGTTTAGCATAACAGTCAGTTTTGAAGTGAGCGGAATAAACTGCTGCAACTGATAGCTGGCACGATAATAAGTCAGATCCGCGCCCGGTATCGAGACTTCCAAAGCGGCCTTCTGGAAGGTTCCACGTGTCGGAAAATAAAAGCTGTCTTTACCATCACTGATCCAGTTCAATGTAACGGGAATGGTAATGTTGCTTGGGCCAAACTCAGCCACAAAATCTTTATAGTATTTAGGACTATCGGTAAAAGTTGTAATGTCTGTTTGATCCAAGCCGATACCGAACCCTAGCGATTCCTTCTCACCAATCGGCAAACCGAAGCGAATTGCAGCACCGGTCGATTGTGACTTGTAATTGGCAACAGCCAAGGACTGTGTATCAACCGTACGGCGATAAACGTCAAAACCCTGGCTTATGCCATCCGGCGTGAAATACGGGTTGGTATAAGAAAACACATAGGTTTGGTAAGACTTTGCAGAATTGACCTGAATCGTGACGTTATTACCGCTACCCAAGAAATTATTCTGGGACACAGAACCCGAAAGAATAATTTTATCGGTGCTAGAAGTACCGAGACCGAGCATCAAGTTACCTGTCTGCTTTTCTGCCACTTTCAGGTCAACGTCAATCTGATCAGCAGTCCCAGGAACTGCGGGCGTTTCAATCCCGACATCAGCAAAATAACCTAATTTATCAATTCGTTGCTTGGAAGCAGTGACCTTGTCAGCATCGTACCAACCGCCTTCCATCTGACGAATTTCACGGCGGATCACTTCATCACGAGTTTTTGTATTTCCGGTGACGTTAATCCGGCGAACATAAACCCGCTTGCCCGGATCAACAAAAATTGTGAACGCGACCTTACGTTTTTCTTTATCAATTTCTGGTGAAGCATTGACGTTGGCAAAAGCATAACCTTCCTTGCCCAAACGCTCACCAATGGCCTTGGTTGTTTCGTTAAGGCGATCACGGGAAAACACATCCCCGGCTTTAACCTTAACCAGTTTCTTAAGCTCTTCTTCTGACAAGGTGAAATCCCCTGCCAGTTTTACCGATGAAACCTGATAACGCTCACCTTCATTCAGATTTGCCGTTATATAGACATCCTGCTTATCCGGTGAAATTGAGACCTGCGTCGACTCAACGTTAAACTCAAGATAACCCTGATTCATGTAAAACGATTTCAGCTTTTCCAGATCAGCCGAAAGTTTTTGCCGAGAATACTGGTCATTCTTGGTATACCAAGTAATCCACCCCGGTGTCGTCAATTCGAACTGAGAGAGAAGTTCTTTCTCACTAAAAGATTTGGCACCGACCAGATTAATCTGTTTGATTTTGGCGGCGGCGCCCTCTTCAATATTGAAGTTAACCCCCACCCGGTTACGCTCAAGCGGTGTAACGGTCGTTGTAATAGTAACGCCGTATTTACCACGAGTTAGATACTGCCGCTTTAGCTCTTGCTCAGCCTTTTCGAGCAATGCACGATCAAAAATACGCCCTTCGGCAATACCCGTATCTTTCAGGGCCTTGATGATGACGTCTTTTTCAAATTCTTTCATGCCAACAAAATCAAGCTTGGCAATTGCTGGACGCTCCTGAACGACAACGACCATTACATTCTGGTCGATTTCAATCCGGACATCCTTGAAGAAACCTGTGGCGAACAAGGCTTTGATTGATTGTGCCGATTTTTCATTAGTCAGCGTATCGCCAACCTTGACAGGTAGATAACTGAACACCGTCCCGGCCTCAGTCCGCTGAATCCCTTCGACACGAATATCCTTGACTGCAAAAGGCTCGAAAGCGAGCGCAGGTGCTGAGAAAAAGCTGGCAATCAGGACAGACAACAGGGTTTTATTCATTATTCAGCCAAAAAACAGGCGATTCAGGTCGTTAAAAAAGGCAAAAGCCATCAGAACAACCAATAGAGAAACACCAATCTGCTGTGATATTTCCATAGCCCGCTCTGAAAGCGGGCGGCGTCTGACAACTTCGATAATATGATACATCAAATGCCCACCATCAAGCACGGGGATTGGCAGTAGGTTTAACACACCCAAACTGATACTGACCATGGCCATAAACTTGATGTAATAATCCAAACCCAACTTTGCTGTTTTTCCTGCGTAATCAGCTATGGTTACCGGTCCTGAAAGATTTTTCCAGGAAACCTCACCGGTCAGCATTTTGCCCATCATTTGCAAACTGAATACTGACTTATCCCAAGTTTCAACCACAGCCTTAGCTGCTGCCTCGAAGACGCCATAGCGCACGAAGGTTCGGACCTGCCGGATATTTTGCCCGCTATCAGCAACAGCGACACCAATCTTTCCGATAGCCTGACCACGTTCGGAAATTGCCTCTGGAACGATGTGCACCGTAGCACTCTGCCCTTGTCGCTCGACTTCGAGAGTCAAGGATTTTCCTGCAGATTCACGCACGCGCATGACGAACTCGTGCCAATAAAAGATTTGATGTCCGTCTACACCAAGCACCCTATCTCCCGCTTGTAAACCAGCCTGCTCTGCCACACCGCCTTTGGCAACACTACCCAGCACCGCCGGAATACTGGGGCGATAAAACACCAGACCAAGGCGCTCAAGCGCATCACCCTCCCAACCATTTTCACCTGCGGCAGCGAGACGAAGTTGCCGAATCGAGATTTCGTTCTGCTCGTTGATTACTTCAAGGGTCAGGTTTTCCTGATCAACTGCCTTTTGTAGAACTAGCCAACGAAAATCATTCCACGTTTCAACCGGACGCCCATCAACTGTGCGGACCAGTTCTCCATTATGTATCTGAGCAATTTCAGCTGGAGAATTCGCGAGAGGTTTACCCAGAACCGGCATCAACTCTTCGCTGCCCATCATAAAGACAAGCCAATAGAGCAAAACAGCCAGGGCAAAATTAGCCAGTGGGCCAGCGGCAACAATAATGCTGCGTTTACCCACCGATTGCCGGTTAAATGCACGCGCCGCATCACTCTCTGCAACATCACCCTCGCGCTCATCGAGCATTTTGACGTAGCCACCCAAGGGAAAAAGACTGAGCGCCCATTCAGTTTGATCGCGTCCAAACCGCCGTTGCCAGATTACCCTACCAAAACCAATCGAAAAGCGCAGGACTTTGACACCGCAATAGCGTGCTGCCAGATAATGCCCCAGCTCATGAAAAAAGATGAGGACACAAAGCAATCCAACAAATGCAACGGTATATAAGGAAAAATTACTCACGCGAACCTGTTTTGCGAAACTTGTTGCTCGGCAAACTGGCGCGCCGCGTTATCGGCTGCCAAGACATCCGCTAAACTACCTTCCGGCCCCGCCGGGACGGACTCAAGCGTTGCACGGTTGAGTTCAGAAATACCCAAAAACGGTAAACGACCATCAAGAAATGCTGCAACAGCCACCTCATTTGCTGCATTCAATATTGCCGGTGCAGTGCCCCCCGCCTGGAGAACATCGTAGGCCAATTGCAAACAGGGGAAACGCTCCAAATCTGGCTCAAAAAACTCAAGGCGACCAATTTTGAACAGATCAAGCGGCTCAACTCCTGCTGAAACACGTTCGGGATAAGCCATCGCATAAGCAATCGGCGTCCGCATATCCGGATTGCCCATTTGGGCCAGCACAGAACCATCCGCATATTGAACTGCCGAATGAATAACGCTTTGCGGATGAACAACAACCTGGATCATTTCAGCCGGCGCATCAAAAAGCCAGCGCGCCTCAATAACCTCAAGCCCTTTGTTCATCATGGTTGATGAATCGACAGAAATCTTTCGACCCATCACCCAGTTCGGATGGGCGCATGCCGCATCCGGTGTAATCGCCGACAACTCAGCCAGCGGCGTATTCCGGAAGGGCCCGCCAGACGCGGTCAATAAAATTTTCTCTACGCCACAAGCCACCAGACCACGAGCAAAATCAGCCGGCAGGGACTGAAAAATTGCATTGTGTTCGCTATCCACCGGCAACAAGAGCGCCCCGCTTTCTTTGACCGCGCGCATGAACAACTCACCCGCCATGACAAGAACTTCCTTGTTGGCCAGCATCAAACGTTTTCCGGCCTTTGCCGCTGCCAATGTCGGCTCAAGACCTGCGGAACCAACGATTGCTGCCATAACTGAATCAACCTCGGGCAGCACGGACAAATCGATAAGCGCCTGAACACCGAAACGAACTTCAGTTTCCAGCCCAGCCTTGCGACAGCGTTGGCTTAACTCAGCGGCCAATGCTGCGTCACGCAGCACGGCAAACGCTGGCTTAAATTCAAGGCACTGCGCGAAAAGCTTGTCGATCTGGCTATGAGCGCACAAAGCGAAAGCACGGTAGCGATCAGGGTGACGACGAATAACATCTAGGGTACTGACACCGATCGAACCGGTTGAGCCAAGAACCGTAATATTCTGGATTTTCATGCCGGAACGTAAATTAACAGCAGCCAGAACAAAGCAACGATGGGAAGGGTCGAGGTCAGGCTATCAATTCGATCCAGCACCCCCCCATGACCGGGAAGCACGTTGCTGCTATCCTTGATCCCTGCCTTGCGTTTCAACAAGGACTCGTAAAGATCACCGACAATACTGACCACCGTAACCCCCACTAGGGTCAACACCCAGAGCGGCAATGACATCAGTTCAATTGAATAAAGTTGCTGCAGAACAATACCGTATATAACCACGCCAATCACAGCACCAGCAGCACCTTCCAGGGTTTTTCCCGGACTGATCGTCGGCGCTAGCTTATGCTTGCCAAATGCTTTGCCGGAAAAATAAGCTGCAACATCTGCCATCCAAACCACAGCAAAAATTGCCAGCAAGGGCGCAGCGCCAAGAGTACGCAATTGAACCATCGCCAACCAAGTCGGGAAAAGCACGACAACACCGACCATCAGTCCGCCAAAACCAGAAACCGGCCACTTTTTATTCAGCCAAACCGGAATAGCAAGAAACCAAAAAGCACCCGCTAACACATAAGCCACAACGACCCAGGTCTGGCGGGGTGAAAAAACTTCATCAGCGCCAATCGCCGCTGGGTCAAGCAAAGAAACCAGCGCGCAAATCAGCCCAAACACCACACCCAAGAAAATCCGTTGCTGACTTTTCCAGCCCAGCAACGCACCCCATTCCCAAGCTGCAACGCCAATCACACCTGCCACCGCAAGCGCCCAATAGGACTGTGGCAACAAAAACAGCGCAGGCAATAAAACAGAAACCAGAACCAGCGCTGTGATAACTCGGGTTTTAAGCATCAGGAGACTCTACAAGCTGCTCACTGGTCCGCCCGAAGCGCCGTTCGCGCTGCTGAAACGAAGCAATGGCTTTATCAAATTCAGCCGTATTGAAGTCAGGCCAAAGTGTTGGCGTGAAATAAAGTTCGGTATAAGCAAGTTGCCAAAGCAAAAAATTGCTAATCCGCTCTTCACCGCCGGTCCGGATAAAAAGATCAGGCTCGGGCGCAAAATTCATTGATAGATGCGGCTCCAGATCGGACTCTTCCCAGCCTTGACGTTTTTCGGGCTGGGCTACCAGCATCTTATTGACGGCCTGGGTGATATCCCAACGTCCGCCGTAATTCGCTGCAATTGTCAGATCAAGCCGAGTATTGGCTGCGGTAGTCGCTTCAGCCTGAGCGATTAACTCGCGTAGACGTGGCTCGAAAGGTGAAAGATCGCCAATCACCCTTAAGCGAACACCATTACGATTCAGTTTTTCAACTTCCTGCTCAAGCGCCTTGACGAACAATTGCATCAACAAACTGACTTCATCTTTAGGACGACGCCAGTTTTCAGATGAAAAGGCAAACAGAGTTAGATAATTGATTTCGCGTTCAAGACAGGCGCGAACCATTTCACGCAATAGTTCGACGCCTTTGACATGCCCCGCCACTCGCGGCATAAACCGCTTTTTCGCCCAGCGACCGTTGCCATCCATGATGACGGCAACGTGTTTCGGCACCGCTGAAATGGGCGGAAGCTCTCGTGTTGAGCTGGAAAAAATAGCCATTCAGCAGGCAAGCAGCTTAGCGCTGCGCCTAAACCTGCATCAGCTCGGCCTCTTTTTGGGCGAGCATCTTGTCTACATCAACAATATTGCGGTCAGTGAGCTTCTGAATATCGTCCTGCGCCTTACGCTCGTCATCTTCAGGAATTTCGTGCTTTTTCAGCGCATCCTTCAGTTGTGCAATCGCATCACGGCGCACATTACGGATGGCCACCTTGGCACCCTCGCCCTCGTTGCGGACAATTTTAGTCATTTCCTTACGGCGCTCTTCGGTAAGTGCCGGCATCGGAACGCGAATAATTTCACCCTGAGAGGCTGGATTCAGACCAAGATCTGAGTCACGAATAGCTTTTTCAATCTTTTGTGCCATGTTCTTTTCCCACGGCTGCACACCAATCGTCCGGGCATCGACCAGAGTAACGTTAGCAACTTGATTGACCGGCACCATAGAACCGTAATAATCAACTTGAACGTGATCGAGCAAGCCGGTGTGAGCACGGCCGGTACGAACTTTCTGGAGGTCATTTTTCAATGACTCCAGCGTCTTTTGCATTTTGCTTTCAGAAACTTTTTTGAGATCAGAAATCATGATTTTCTCTCAGCAATAAACCAAAGTACCTTCACTCTCTCCACAAACCACACGCTTCAGCGCGCCAGCCTTGAAGATGGAAAACACATTGATTGGCATTTTTTGATCGCGACATAGCGCAAACGCTGTCGCATCCATGACCGCGAGATTTTTCGAGATCACATCGTTAAAACTGATTGTATCGAAACGGGTAGCCGCCGGATCCTTTTTCGGATCAGCAGAATAAATCCCGTCGACCTTGGTGGCCTTCAATACAATTTCAGCACCGATCTCTGAACCGCGCAACGCTGCAGCAGTATCAGTCGTAAAAAACGGGTTACCCGTTCCGGCACCAAAAATAACAACCTTACCTTCTTCCAGATAACGAATCGCCTTACCCCGGATGTAGGGTTCAACTACCTGCTCAATATTTAGTGCGGACTGTACACGGGCATTCAAACCACATTGGCGCATGGCATCAGAAAGCGCCATTGCATTCATTACCGTCGCCATCATGCCCATGTAATCTGCGGTAGCTCTGTCCATCCCGGTCTCTGTACCAGCAATGCCTCGGAAGTTATTGCCACCGACGATCCCCACACCGATTTCCACACCCATATCAGCGACAGCCTTAATCTCCTGACAAATTGCCGCGATGGTTTGCGGATTGATACCATAGGCATCATTCCCCATCAGGGCTTCACCAGAGAGCTTGAGCAGAATTCGCTTGTATTTGGGTGCAGTCATCGTTTTATCCTTACAAATTACTTCTTGGCAGCAGCAGCAGCGGCCTGAGCAGCAACTTCAGCAGCGAAGTCATCTACCTTCTTCTCAATGCCTTCGCCAACCAGGAACAACGAGAAGCTGGCGACAGATGCGCCTTTAGCCTTCAGCAACTGTTCAATGGTTTGCTTGCCATCAGCAGCCTTAACGAAAACCTGCCCCATCAACGTGACATCCTTCAGATACTTTTGAACTGTACCTTCGGCGATTTTTTCAAGCATCTCTTCCGGCTTACCAGCTTCGCGAGCTTTTTCGATCGCAACACGACGCTCGGTATCCAGCAACTCAGCGGAAACACCAGAAGCATCAAGCGATTTCGGCTTGGAAGCAGCGATATGCATCGCCAGATCCTTACCCAACTGCTCATCACCACCCACCACGTCGATCACCACACCAACCTTGGCACCACCGTGAATATAGGAAACCAGCTTGCCCTTAGCTTCAAAGCGGACAAAGCGGCGGATCGACATATTTTCGCCAATCTTGCCCACTAGCGCGGAACGAGTTGATTCAACCGTACCTTCGCCCATCGGCATAGCAGACAGTGCAGCTACATCAGCCGGATTCTTTTCAGCAACCAGCTTGGCAGAACCATTTGCCAGTGCAATGAATTCATCATTTTTGGCCACGAAGTCAGTTTCGCTATTGACTTCAACCATTGCGCCCAGCTTGCCATCAGCAGAAATACTGACTGCAACGATACCTTCTGCGGCCACGCGGGACGCAGCCTTGGAGGCCTTGTTACCCAGTTTGACGCGAAGAATCTCTTCCGCTCTAACCATATCGCCATCGGCTTCGGTCAGGGCTTTTTTACATTCCATCATCGGTGCATCAGTTTTGCCACGCAACTCTGCGACCATGCCTGCGGTAATTGCCGCCATTGTATTCTCCTGAACAAATCAAACAGGCGGAGCATATTGCTCCGCCATTACAACTTTATTGTGCCGCTTCCTGAACTTCAACGAACTCGTCATCGCCACCAGCTGCTGCAACGATTTCCTGCATCACTTGGCTACGACCTTCAAGGATCGCGTCAGCAACGCCACGAGCGTAAAGCTGGATAGCGCGTGAGGAGTCATCATTACCTGGAATGATGTAATCAACACCAGCCGGAGAGTGGTTGGTATCAACCACACCGATTACCGGAATCGACAACTTGCCAGCTTCGGTAATGGTGATTTTGTGATAACCGACGTCGATAACAAAAATTGCATCCGGCAAACCGGTCATGTTCTTGATACCACCGATGGACTTCTGGAGCTTTTCCAGTTCGCGACGGAAGGTCAGCGCTTCCTTCTTCGGCATACGCTCGAGATCACCCGCTTCAACAGACAGCTCCATCTCTTTCAAGCGATTGATCGAGGTACGAACCGTTTTGAAGTTGGTTAGCATGCCGCCCAACCAACGCTGATCAACAAAAGACGCACCAGCACGTAGCGCTTCTTCACCGATAATTTCACGAGCCTGACGCTTGGTGCAAACAAAAAGCACGTTACCGCGATTAGCTGAAAGTTTTTTAACGAAAGCGATAGCTTCGTTGTACTTAGCCAGGGTCTGCTCAAGATTGATAATGTGAATCTTGTTACGAGCACCAAAGATGTACGGAGCCATCTTGGGTGACCAGAAACGGGTTTGGTGGCCAAAGTGAATGCCGGCCTCGAGCATTTGACGCATAGTTACGGACATACTATAAAACTCCTTAAGGGTTAAACCGCCACCCGCCGGAAACGCGCGCCATTAGTAAAACTTGGCCCGCACCCTTAATCGGCAGATGTGAGAATTTGGTCGTGCGCGCAATACGCACCACCTGTTATCCCAGCCACAATGACTGAGAAAAACCATAAGATTATATCAGCAAAATCAACAGTCCGAAACCACAGCTAACCAACAATTCGGCTTAAAAACAGTCGAATAGCCAAGCAAACCTATCAGTAACCGTTCTGTTTAAGTGCCAAAAGTTGCATCATACGAGCTAGATAATCTTGCCAATCCGGCATCTGCAAACCAAAATCAGACTCCAAACGAGTGCAATCAAGCCGCGAATTGGCTGGACGAGCCGCTGGTGTGGGATAGTCCGAGGTGGAAATAGGAACAATGTTTTCCGCTTTCAGGCGTAAATCAAACCCGGGCGTTGCATGAGCCAAATCGACAATCGTTCGTGCAAACTGATACCAACTGACAAAGCCACTTCCTGCCAAGTGATAAATTCGGCTTTTCTCATTTTCTGGCAGTACACCGCGCCCCGTAGGAAGCCCCCTTGGGGTGCAGCGCTCCATTGCCAGCACCAGTCCAGTCACCGTAGCGATCAGCGCGGCAGGCGTAGGTGCTCCAATCTGATCATCAACCACGCTCAACGAATCTTTTTCCCGCGCCAGGCGAAGAATTGTTTTGACGAAATTCCCGCCCCGCGCACCAAATACCCAACTTGTCCGAAAGATCAGGGAGCGACAACCCGTCGCACAAATAGCCTCTTCACCCGCAAGTTTCGTCCGACCATAAACACTTTGTGGGGCAGTTAAATCTGACTCAACATAGGGGGAACATTTTTTACCGTCGAATACATAATCGGTTGAGTAATGAATCAACAACGCGCCCAGCGGAACAGCCTCCTCGGCCAGAACAGCCGGCGCCTCAGCATTAATACGGGCCGCAAGCAGTGGTTCCGACTCGGCGCGATCAACGGCTGTATAAGCTGCGGCATTCACGATAACTCTTGGCTTAAGCTCACGTACTAGGACACGAAGCTGATCCAGATTAGACATATCACACTCGGTACGGCCACAAGCAACAACGCTCCCATGAGGCGCAAGCGAACGCTGCAACTGCCAACCGACCTGACCATCCTTACCGAGTAACAAAATTGTCATTGCAGAAATAAGAAGATATAAAACCTCAAGTATGCCATTCATGACCCAAGCTATTTTGAGAATCCGTTCGGCTCAATTATCCTCCCCCCTCCCCAACGTAAAACAAAACAATCATGAGCATCACGATCAAGACCCAGGAAGAAATCGAAAAAATGCGAGTTGCCGGGCGACTTGCCTCGGAAGTACTTGATTACATTGCCCCCTTTGTACAGCCAGGGACTACAACTGAGGAACTGGATCGCCTCTGCCACGATTACATGGTTAATGTTCAAAACTGCATTCCAGCCCCGCTAAATTACGCTCCCTCAGGCTACAACCCCTACCCAAAATCCATTTGCACCTCAGTTAACCAACAAGTTTGCCATGGTGTACCAGGTGAGCGCATTCTAAAAAATGGCGACATCATCAACCTTGACATCACGACGATTAAAGACGGCTACCACGGTGACACCAGCCGAATGTTTATAATCGGACAAGGATCTCCTCAGGCCAAGCGGCTTTGCGAGATCACCTTTGAGTGCCTCTGGCTAGGTATTTCTGTGGTGCGCCCGGGCGCCTTTCTTGGCGACATCGGCGCAGTAATTCAAAAACATGCCGAAAAAAGTGGTTACTCAGTAGTACGCGAGTTTTGCGGCCACGGCATTGGCGCAAAGTTTCACGAAGACCCTCAGGTACTTCATTATGGAAAAACCGGCACGGGGCCAAAACTTGAAGCAGGAATGATGTTTACCATCGAACCGATGATCAACGCTGGCAAAGCCGCAATCCGAGAAATGGCCGATGGTTGGACCATCGTCACCAAAGACCGCAGTCTTTCTGCACAATGGGAACACACCCTTCTGGTCACTGATACCGGCTACGAAGTCATGACACTTTCCACCGACTGCCGACCCAAACCAGACTGGATTTAATCGTGAGCTACGATGTCGCCGCCCTACGTGCTGAAGTCAAATCGAACCAGGCACAACTCCAACAGCAGTACGAACAAGACAACGATGCTGTTGCGCTACTCAGGCTTCGTTCCGAACAGGTTGATGTCGTACTCAAAAAGCTCTGGGATGATCTGAATTTCCCTAGCACCATCGTGCTTGCAGCAGTCGGCGGTTATGGCCGCGGGGAACTCTATCCCGCTTCTGACATTGACCTGCTCATTTTGCTACCCGGCGATGCCAATGCAAAACTACAAGAAAAACTCGAATTACTAATCGGACATTTTTGGGATATTGGTCTGGAAATTGGGCACAGTGTGCGCACTATTCAGGAATGTCTTGATGAAGCCGAAAATGACATCACCGTACAAACCGCCCTGCTTGAAGCGCGACTGCTAACTGGGCAAACAAAACTGTTCGCTACGTTTCAAAAGCGGCTACGTGGTCACCTAGATCCGCTGGTCTTCTTTGAGGCAAAGCGACTCGAGCAACAGGAGCGCCACCTTAAATTCAATGAAACGCCGTACAGCGTCGAGCCCAACATCAAGGATGCTCCGGGTGGCCTGCGCGACCTTCAAGTCATTTTCTGGATCGCCCGTGGTGCCGAATACGGTACGAGTTGGTCTGATCTTGAAAAAAATGGGTTTTTGACCACTGAAGAAATGCGCCACGGCGAACAATGCGAGGACTATCTTCGGCATCTCAGGATTCGCCTGCACTTCACCGTCAAACGGCGCGAAGACCGCCTGCTCTTCGATTACCAGAATACGCTGGCTGAGCAATTCGGCTTTACCTCGACCCCTGCCCGGCGCGCCTCAGAGCAGCTGATGCAAGGTTATTACTTGAATGCCAAGGCGATCACCCTCCTCAACATCATTCTGCTACAAAACATGGGCGCTGCTTTAGCCCCGGAAAATGAGCAAATTCCACAATTGCTTGATGAAAAATTCCAGTCAGTTGGCAGCCTGCTCGATATCCGTGACGAAAATTTATTTCAGCGCGACCCTTCAGCCATTTTTGACTCATTTCTCGTCATGCAGGAAAGCCACGAACTGCATGGCATGACAGCCCGAACGCTCCGCGCCCTATGGCGATCACGCGAACAAATCACCCCTGAGTTCCGCAACGACCCAATCCAGAAAGCAGCCTTCCTCAAGCTATTTCAGAGCCCGCGTGGCGTAATTCATGAGTTTCGGCGCATGAACCAGCTTGATATCCTCGGCGCCTACCTGCCAAACTTTGGTCGCATCGTAGGCCAGATGCAACACGACCTATTCCACGTCTACACAGTCGATCAACACATTCTGCAGGTTTTACGTAATATCCGCCGATTCACGATGAGCGAGTTTGCTCACGAATACCCGCTCTGCTCACGCATCATCAACGAAATTGAGCGCCCCTGGCTGCTCTACGTTGCAGCGCTATTTCACGATATCGCCAAAGGCCGTGGCGGCGATCATTCAGCACTGGGTACCGTTGATACCCGCGAATTTTGTGAAAGCCACGGGCTCCCGGAGGAGGACACCGAGCTAGTCGTCTGGCTGGTGAAAAACCACCTCACCATGTCACAAGTCGCCCAGAAAGAAGACCTATCAGACCCGGATGTCATTGCCAGTTTCAGTCAACTGGTCGGCAACCCAACTTACCTGACCGCACTATATTTACTGACTCACGCCGACATTCGCGGGACCAGCCCCAAAGTCTGGAATCAATGGAAAGGCAAGTTGCTTGCCGATCTTTACTACCAGACATTACACCATCTGAATCAGGGGGAAACTCCACCACCGCAAGGCATTATCGCCGAGCGCCAAGCCGAAGCAATGCGCCTCTTGCGCTTTTTTGCCTTGTCTGACACGGTGCACGAACGGCTTTGGAAACAGCTCGACACGGTTTATTTCCTCCGCCATTCAGCCGAAGAAATTGCTTGGCACACTCGTTCTCTGCATTACCGGATATCAAACAACCGCCCTATTGTTCGCGCCCGACTACATCAAGAAGGCGGCGACATTCAGGTGATGGTCTACACCCAGGATCAGCCTGATCTGTTCGCTCGCATTGTTGGTTTTTTTGCCCGAGCCGGCTACAGCATTGTTGATGCGAAAATTCACACCACGGGACACGGCTACGCACTGGATAGCTTCGTTGTGCTGGATGTTGAAAACCGCGACAACAACCGGGAAATGCTGACTTATATCGAGCATGAACTGGAACAGCGGCTAATCAACCAGTCGCCACCCGACGTCCCTTCACCAGGCAGGTTGTCGCGTCAGGTCAAACACTTTGCAATGAAACCTGAAGTGAGCATCCTGAGCGACGAAAAAGGGGCGTATTTTGTCCTATCGCTAACCACAGCAGACCGCCCTGGTCTGCTGTATACCGTGGCTGAGACGCTAACTGAACATCAAGCCAGTTTGCACACGGCGAAGATCACCACGCTGGGAGAACGCGCCGAAGACGTATTTTTGATCAGCGGCGTGGCGTTAAACGACAGTAACCAGCGAATTCGTCTCGAGACCAGCTTGACCAACCGACTCAAGCTCTAAATTTTTCGAAAACTAAGTGGGCTTGCCCTATTGGCTGCAGTGCGGGCAACCCACCAGTTTTTCGATAATTGCCCGAACCCGCCCCATCGCACCTTGTAGCACGACATCAAGGCTTTCAAAATGAATGCCATGCTCACTGCTGCCGCGGCCTGCTGCGTGATTGGCAACCACATTAATTGCCGCATAGGGCAACCCCAGTTCACGCGCCAATGCGGCTTCCGGCATACCAGTCATGCCGACTAAATCAACACCGTCACGCGCCAAGCGATTAATTTCCGCCGCAGTCTCAAGGCGTGGCCCCTGCGTTGTGGCATAAACCCCACCAACTTTCACCTCGACACCTAACTGATTGGCTGCATCAGCAATACGCTGGCACAGTTTGGCATCATATGGCTCGGTAAAATCAATATGCGTAACAGGAGTGCCATTGCCATCAAAGTAGGTCGATTTCCGACCCCAGGTATAGTCAATAATCTGATTGGGTAAAACAATGTCACCCGGTTCAAGATCATCACGAATCCCGCCAACCGACGCCACTGAGATCACACCCAATGCCTTGTGATGATTCAATGCCCAGAGATTGGCGCGATAGTTAACCAAATGGGGTGGAATCGTATGTCCATAGCCGTGACGGGGCAAAAACATCACCGGTTGACCACAAATCTGACCAAAAACGACCGGTCCGGAGGGTTCACCGTAGGGGGTGCGAACAACCTCACGGTGCGATACATCGAGATTGGACAAAGTCGTCAGACCGCTACCGCCAATAATTGCCAACATATTATTTTTTCCTTTTAACTAACAAAGACGCCAGCGTCGGCACAACACCTTTTACCGCTGGGTAAGATCGACGAATCGCAGCCATCTCAGCAGCACCAGCTTCAATCTTTCGATACAGCGCATCCGCCCTGACAGCCGCAAATGGCAAATCGAGCACAGTTTTACCAAGATGATAATTCAGCAACGTATCACGCCCAATATCCTTGGCTTGCCAGGGCATAACGGTTCGATCAACAAAGTGCAAAGTATCCACCGAGGGCAAACTGCTGGCCAACTCGGCAATCACCCGATGTATTTTTTCACGATAGGCAACAACTGCCTGACCACCATCGCTGACACTTGCCCCGGTTATGCTAGCTGGCGCCCCCATTAGCCAACAGACGACCGTATCAGGCGCAAAGGCAGCAATCTCAGCCCGCTGCGCATCACTCAAATCACTTACTTCGGCCAACATGACCCGCAGGTCACCTTGCCCGAATCGCGATTGGGTCAGCGACAAGCACTCGGGCAGGCTGTCGATCACCATGACACTCAATCCACGATCAATCAGTGCTTGCGTCCCAAACCCCGGGCCACAACCAATTTCAAGTACGCGCTTGCTCGGCAGCAGCGCTGCCATCCATTCGTAATCACCGCGGCGGGCATAGTTTTGCCCCTCAGCTATCCAGTAAGCAACAAATTCGCTGACTGTCGCACCACTCATCAATCTTCCTTCATGGCATAGATTGCCGGCAGATTGCGCCATGCCCCACCGACATCCATACCGTAACCAAAGACAAAACGGTCCGGCACGGTCAATCCGCAAAAGTCAGCAGAAATCGGTTTTGATTTTCCGTTTTCTTTATCAGCAAATACTGCGAGTAAGACTTGCGCTGCCCCGAGATGGAGCAAACTATCTTTCACTGCAGCCAAGGTAATGCCTTCATCGAGAATATCGTCAACTACGAGCACCAAACGATCTTTAACTGACATCCATGGCGCCATGCGCCAGGAAATTTTCCCACCTTGAGTTTCCGGGCCATAACGCGTGGCATGGAGATAGTCAAAATCCAATGGAAAAGTTAACTTAGGTAGCAATTGACCGCAAAAAATTACACCCCCGGTCATTACACATAGGACGATAGGATTCTTGTCAGCTAGGGAATCACAAATTTCACCGGCCACCCGCGTCAATGCAGTTTGAACGACTGACTCAGAATGAATTAACTCAGCTTCAGCAAGCAGAGTACGAGCTTCTTCGTATTCCATTTAGCCCTCCATATTTTTCAGATATCGGGTAAATGCCTCACCTACCTCAGGGTGACGCATACCGAAAACCACACTGGCCTGTAAATAGCCCAACTTTGAACCGCAGTCGTAGCGAGTTCCTGCGTAGCGATAGGCCAAAACCTGCTCCTCGCTCAATAGCGAAGCAATGCCATCGGTCAGTTGAATTTCCCCACCGCTGCCCGGCTGAACATTTTCAAGATGGTGAAAAATTCTTGGAGTGAGAATATAACGCCCAACCACAGCCAAGGTTGAAGGTGCATCTTCCGGCTTGGGTTTTTCAACAATCGCATTGATCTGTTCGAGTCGATCAGCCACCGGCTTGGCATCAACGATGCCATAACTCTTTGTTTCAGAACGAGGAACATCCTGAACACCCAATACAGAACAGCGATAATAGTCATAGGTTTCAGCCATTTGCTGCATGACTGGCACATCGCCGTCGAGCAGATCATCGGCCAGAAGAACGGCAAATGGCTCATCACCAATCACTGGCTTGGCACACAGCACGGCATGCCCCAAACCCAGGGCCTCAGCCTGACGGATATAAATGCAATTGATCCCCTTGGGAATCATATTGCGCACGAACTCAAGCATTTCATTCTTACCGCGCGCTTCAAGTTCAGCCTCAAGCTCATAGGCCTTATCAAAATGGTCTTCAATAGACCTTTTCGAACGACCTGTCACAAAAATCATGTCAGTGATGCCAGCAGCAACAGCTTCTTCAACCGCATATTGAATTAATGGCTTATCAACAATCGGCAACATTTCCTTCGGGCTTGCCTTGGTCGCCGGCAAAAACCGGGTGCCCATTCCCGCAACGGGGAATACCGCTTTACGAACTTTTTTCATTCTTCACACCCTTTTTCGAGCAATTCCAACAATTGTCCCTCATCAATCACCGTGACTGCCAGCTCAATCGCTTTTTCAAGCTTGGAACCAGCCTCTTCTCCGGCAACTACAAAATCTGTTTTTTTCGATACCGACCCTGAGACTTTGCCGCCGGCAGCCTCAATTAAGCCTTTTGCTTCATCTCGCTTTAATGTGGGCAAAGTGCCAGTCAAAACCAAGGTTTTTCCTTCGAGCACTCTAGCGCCAAGCATTGCCGGAACAGCTTCTGGCCATGCGACCCCTGCCTGAAGCAGTTGGGCAATCACCTCTAAGTTATGCCCCTCACTGAAAAAGCTGGCCAGACTGGCAGCCACAATTGGCCCGACATCCGGCACCTGTTGCAAGGCGGTCTGATCCGCCGTAAGCAGCGCTTCAATTTGAGCAAAATGCTTGGCCAAATCACGTGCCGTCGCCTCGCCAACGTTACGGATACCCAAGGCAAAGATAAATCGAGCTAGCGTCGTCTGCTTGCTTTTCTCAATTGCGGCAAGAAGGTTCAGTGCCGACTTTTCACCCATGCGCTCAAGTCCAGCCAACTGATCAAGACTCAGTCGATAGAGATCAGCCGGTGAATGAACCAGACCAGCATCAACCAGTTGATCGACCAGCTTATCGCCCAGGCCTTCAATATCCATCGCTCGCCGGGCAGCAAAATGCAGCAAGGCCTGCTTGCGCTGGGCCGGACAAAACAGGCCACCGGTACACCTAGCAACCGCTTCATCAATTCCCTTGGCAATGACCGAACCGCACTCAGGGCACACCACCGGCATTTCAAATGGCAAGGCTAGCGGTTGGCTATCAAATAAATCCCGACCTGGACCCATGGGCCGCTTTTCCGGAACGATGGCAACGACTTCGGGAATCACATCACCGGCCCGCCGCACGATGACCGTATCGCCCACCCTGACGTCCTTACGCCTGACCTCATCCTCGTTGTGCAGGGTGGCATTGGTCACCGTCACGCCCCCGACGAACACCGGCTTCAAACGGGCAACAGGGGTAATCGCCCCAGTGCGCCCAACCTGAACATCAATACCCAAGATCTCAGTCAGCGCTTCTTCGGCCGGGAATTTATGGGCAATCGCAAAACGCGGCGCACGAGAAACAAAACCGAGTTGCGACTGTGCAGCCAACCGATTGACCTTGTATACAACGCCATCAATGTCATAAGGCAAAGCGGCCCGTTTTTGACCAATTTCAGCAAAGTAAGCCAGCAAGCCTTTGGCACCTTGAACCACCCGCCGCTCGACGGCAACTGGAAAGCCCCATGCGACCAACAAATCCATGAGTTCGGAATGTGTTTTGACTGCAAGCGCATCACCACCTGCCCCTACGCCATAGGCAAAAAACGATAGCGGCCGGCTTGCTGTAATTCGTGAATCAAGCTGACGCAGACTACCGGCTGCAGCATTGCGTGGATTAGCGAATTCCTTTTCCGCTAAGACGCGCTGCCGGGCATTCAATTCGGCAAATGCCGCCTTGAACATCAAGACCTCACCTCTGACCTCAATCAAGGCGGGCCAACCGCTACCTTTCAAACGCAAGGGAATCGAGCGCAAGGTCCGCAGGTTCGGGGTCACTTCTTCACCGGTACTACCATCGCCGCGTGTGGCACCGTAGGCCAGCACACCGTCAATATAGGTCAGGCTGATCGCCAGTCCATCGAATTTTGGCTCTACGGC
>CAYRBE010000002.1:0-33084 GCA_964422345.1 uncultured Dechloromonas sp. | reverse complement strand
GAGCAGAGTCGCCGTCATCTTGCTGAGCGGCTTGATATGGTTTTGGAGTCGATTGGTGTCGGTACTTGGGAGTACGATCATCAACGTGCTCTGCTAATCCGTAGCGTGGCGCTGAATAATTTGATGCGTTTCTCGCCTGACGATGCCTTTCAGCGCTTGGAGGATGTGCTTTCCCGGGTCCATCCTGAAGAACGTGAAATGGTTGAATCAACCTTTCAGCGCATGCTGCAAGGCTCGGATGAGCAATTCTCAATTGACTACCGGGCGCAGTGTGGTGATGGTCAGACCCGTTGGTTGACGATACGTGGTCGGGTGGTTGACCACGATGGCGCGGGGCGGCCACTGCGTACTGCGGGTGTCGGGATTGATATTGACCGGCAGAAAAATTCGGAGTTGGCGTTACAAAAAAGCGATGCTCGTTTTCGCGGGCTGATCGAAAAAATCCCGCTGCCGGTGTCTCATATCGATAGTGAGCGTCGTGTCCTGTTTGTGAACCAACAGTTTACTGAAACCTTTGGTTATACACATGAGGATGTCCCGACCGCCGATGCCTGGAATCTGCTGGCTTATCCGGATGAAAAATATCGGGCATGGGCAATCGAGTCATGGCTGGCTGAGCTTGAACGCGTGGCGGGGACCAAACAAATCATTCGCCCGCCTGAGCGTCGGGTGGTCTGTAAAAACGGGCAGGAAAAAATCATCGAACTTTCCGGGGTGACTTTAGGTGAAACCCTGCTTGTCACCATGGTCGATGTGACAGAGCGCTATCAGCAGCAGGCTTCGTTATTGTTTGGGCACGAGATTCTGCGTTTGATTTCGACTGGGACATCACAGGCGGAGGTGCTTTCGGCGATTGTGCGGCAGATTGAAGCGCTCATACCGGGGGCGCGGGGATCTGTACTCTTGCTTGACGCTGAGGGCAGGCATCTACGTCATGGTGCAGCGCCAAATTTACCCAAGGCTTATTGTGATTTGATTGACGGTGTGGCGATTGGTCCTGCCGTGGGTTCCTGCGGTACGGCAGCGTATCGTGGCGCGGAGGTCTTCGTAGGCGATATTGCCAGCGACCCATTGTGGGCGGATTTCAAGGCGCTTGCGTTGGGGCATGGTTTGGCGGCTTGCTGGTCATCGCCCATCAAGTCGAGTTCAGGAAAAACGCTGGGAACCTTGGCTATTTATTGGGATATCCCCATGACCGATGTTTCACAGGAGGTCCGTCGCCATATAACTCAAGCTACTTCGCTTGCGGCCATTGCGATTGAAGGGTTTCAGCGTGAGGCGGTGCTGCGTGGCATGCTTGATGAATTGCGGCGCTGGCAGGATGTGATGCTGAACCGTGAGGGGCGGGTGCTTGAACTCAAGCGTGAGGTTAACTCTTTGCTGCGGCAGCAGAATGAAGTGCCGCGTTATCAAAGTGTGGCGGGCGCCGACGGGAGGGGGGGCTGATGTCGGGTAAGCGATTAGGCTGGTTATTGCTGGCGCTTTTTTTAATGTTCGGCGCCGGGTTGTGCCGTGCAGCAGATGCGTTGCCGTCAAAAATTACCGTAGCGCTGGATGACCGCTACCCGCCCTATTCATTCCGGGAAGGCGACGGTCCGGTCAAAGGGTATCTGGTAGACCTCTGGGCCTTATGGTCGAAAAAGACCGGTATTCAGGTTGAGATCAAGGCTGCGCCGTGGCCGGAGGCTGAAGCGTCTTTCCATAAGGGCCAAGCGGATGTGCTCGATACGGTGTTTCATACGCCGGATCGGCAGAAGGCTATGCTATTTACCCCCGCCTATGAAAATCTCGCGGTGCCGGTATTCGTACATCGCAGCATTCAAGGTATCGACAGTGCTGCATCACTTAAAACTTTTGCCGTCGGGGCCAAACTGGGCGATGCCTGCATTGATCGACTGACCGATAGCGGCGTTATTCGCATCGATACCTATGCCACTTTTGAAGCATTGGCCAAGGCCGCGGTGGCGGGTGATGTACTGGTTTTTTGTATGGATGAGGCACCAACGCGTTACATGCTTGAAAAGCTGGGTGCGAGCCAGAGTTTCTATCAAGGTTTTAGCTTGTTCAGCCGGCAGTTTCATCGGGCAGTCAAACCCGGTCGTGAAGACCTGATTGCTACGGTGAACAGCGGTTTTTCGGCAATTTCCAATAGTGAAACTACCGCGCTGCGTGATAAATGGATGGGCGCTAGCTGGTCTTTGCTTGGGGTTGGGAAAGCTACGCTGATCGGCCTGCTGCTGGTTGCCAGCATGGCTTTGCTCTTGCTCGTCTGGAATTTTGTGTTGCGTCAGCAGGTTAAGCGCCGGACCGTTGAGCTGCTAGAAGAGCATAAGCGTTTGACAGCCATTGTGAATGGCGTAGGTGCTTATATTTTCATCAAGGATGCAAACTATCGTTTCACCTTTGCCAACCGCGCTTTGTGTGACCTACTCAACCGGCCGCAGGATGCCATTATCGGGCAGGAAGATTCAGCATTCTTCCAGGCAGATGCAGCCGCGCGTTTGCGTGAGAATGATCGGCGGGTGATTGAGCAGGGCGAGGAACTACGTCATGTCGAGCAGCAAGTTAGCCTTCAGGGTAAAGCCCCGCGGAGCTATCTGGCGACAAAAGTACCGCTGCGTGATGCAAATGGAAAAATTACCGGTTTGCTGGGGATCTCTGCGGATATCACCGTGCAGCAGCAACAGGAGCAAATGCTGCGTCAACTGGGCGATGAATTGAGCGCAACCTTGAGCGCGATTCCTGATTTGCTTTTCGAGGTGGATGAAACCGGCCGTTATTGCAATATTTGGAGCGGGTCGCGTGAAGATGAGTTAATTGACGCACGACAAAATTTAATCGGCAATCTGGTTTCAGAAAAAATGCCACCCGAGGCTGCGCGTACGGTGATGGCGGCAGTCGCCGAAGCGGCCAGAAATGGCAGCAGCAAAGGACATCAGATTGCTTTGCCCTTGGCTGGGGGAGAACAATGGTTTGAGTTGTCGACAGCATTAAAGTCGGGTGATGCCAAACCAAAGCATTTCATGGTGCTTTCACGCAATATTACTGAGCGCCTGGCGGCTCAGAAGGCGCTTGAAGTGGCGCAGGCTGAAAGCGCCAGTCTATTGGCGCAGGCGGATGCTTCAAGATTGGCCTTGCTGAGTATTCTTGAGGACCAGAAAGCCGCCGAGGCATCTCTGCGCAAGCTGTCTCAAGCGGTAGAACAAAGCCCGGTGGCGGTAGTGATTACTGATCTCGATGCCAATATTGAATATGTGAATCAGTCCTTTGTTGAAACCAGCGGCTATTCCCTTGAGGAAATGATTGGTAAAAATCCCCGCATGCTGCATTCCGGGTTAACCGCGCCTGAAACCTATCGTGAATTGTGGGTAGCATTGCTCGAAGAAAAGCCCTGGATGGGGCAGTTTGTAAACCGGCGTAAAACCGGCGAAATTTATTACGAACATGTCGTGATTTCACCGATCCGCCAGCCGGACGGCATGGTGACTCATTACCTTGGAATTAAGCAGGACATTACCGAGAAAAAACGGATTGGTGAGGAGTTGGATCAGCATCGTAATCACCTTCAGGAGCTGGTTGAACAACGGACGGCTGAACTGGCAGCGGCCAAGGAATCCGCTGAGGTGGCAAATCATGCCAAGAGCGCTTTCCTGGCTAACATGAGCCACGAAATCCGCACCCCGATGAATGCCATTATCGGCCTCACCCATTTGCTTCAGCGCTCGGTTGAGGATGCCGAGCAAATCATCAAGCTGCACAAGATTCGTGAGTCGGCCGATCATTTGCTGTCGGTGATTAACGATGTGCTCGATATTTCAAAAATCGAGGCGGGCAAACTTGAATTGGAAAATATTGAGTTTGATCTCGCGCCACTAATGGACCGTGCGTTGACGCTGGTTCAGGAGCGGGCCGATGCCAAGGGCTTGGAGCTGCGGATTGATCCGGTACCGGAGTCGGTTAATCGTCTGATTGGCGACCCGACTCGACTGAGCCAGGCTTTGCTCAATTACCTTGGTAATGCCGTCAAATTTACCGCTCGTGGCTCGGTGGTGTTGGTCTGTAAAGTGCTGGAGCAAAGTGAATCAAGCGTGCGACTGCATTTTGAGGTTAAGGATACGGGTATCGGGCTGAATGAAGAGGCCCAGTCACGACTCTTTACCGCATTTGAACAGGCTGATAATTCGACCACTCGGCATTACGGTGGTAGCGGCCTGGGCTTGGCGATTACCCGTCGGCTAGCGCTGATGATGGGGGGAGATGCCGGTGTGGTTAGCCAACCCGGAAAAGGCAGTTCTTTTTGGTTTGATGCCTGTTTCGGGACTGCTACGGTGGACCAGTCGGAAACGGCAATTTCTGCAGAATCAACCGAGTCCGATGAAGTCTTGCTGCGTCGGCGCCATGCCGGATGTCGGATTCTTCTCTGCGAAGACAATCCGATCAATCAAGAGGTCGCTCAGTCTTTGTTAACAGATGTTGGTCTGCAGGTGGTGCTGGCTGAAAATGGCTTGGAGGCTGTGCATAAGGTCCCCGCCGGCGCATTTGATCTGGTTTTGATGGACATGCAAATGCCGGTGATGGACGGACTTGAGGCAACTCGCCTGATTCGCGCCCTACCGGGCGGTGGCGATCTGCCGATTGTCGCCATGACTGCCAATGCCTTTGCGGAGGACCGCCGTACCTGTACTGAAGCCGGGATGAATGACTTTGTGGCGAAGCCAGTGGATCCTGAGGCGCTCTACGGCACGCTGCTCAAATGGTTGCCCGAAGGGAAAGCTATCGAGACTGTCAGCGATACCATCTCAGTACCTGTCGAGCACGATCTGGCAGCAGCCTTGCGGCAAATACCGGGCGTGGATGCCGAGTCTGGGCTGGCGATGATGCGCGGTAACCCGGATCGGTTTGCCCGACTTTTAACGCTATTCGCGGCTAATCACGGTGATGATCTGGTGCGAATTCGCATTGCTTTGGATGAAAATGACATGATTGTTGCCGAACAGGTCATCCACTCACTGAAGGGCGTGGCCGGGACACTGTGCATCAATCGGGTCTATCAATTGGCGACCCAACTCAATATGCTGATTCGTAGCCGTGGCGCCATGGCAGATATTCAGGCAGCTATTCCTGAGCTTGAGCTGGTGCTGGGCGAAGTATGTACGGCGATTCAAAATCTGCCGACCGAGTAATTATTTTTGGTAATAAACAAAAAAGGGATGGCCATGGCCATCCCTTTTTAATTCAGCTTGCTGACGCTTAGCGACGCTGCTGGATTTCGTCGATATAGCCGATCATCCCGGTACGGATGTTGCCCGCATTGCCTTCATCGGTATCAATATGCATGGCGAGCCGGAAAGCCGGGTTGACCCGGACGACAACGTCACCAAAGATCAACTCGCGCTCACCTTCAATCCGCACCCGGACGACGTAGTTGTCACGGACCCGGAAACGCAGGGCATCTTCCGGCGTCATGTGAATGTGGCGCTGGGCACAAATCACGCCACGTTCCAGCGTGCTCGTACCGTAAGGACCTTCCAGCGTGATGCCCGGCGTATTGACCAGATCGCCTGACTGACGGATTGGTGGTTGGATGCCGACCTTGAACTGCTCGGTCATCGCGATCTCGACCTGAGTTTCCTTACGGGTCGGGCCAAGGACGCGAACATTGGCGATTCGCCCTTTGGGGCCAACCAGATGCACTTTCTCGGCGCAGGCATACTGGCCGGGCTGAGATAGTTCGTGCTCTGGGGTCAGCTGATGGCCGGGGCCAAACAGCTTTTCAACATCAATTTGCGAAAGATGGACGTGGTGGGCCGAAATTTCGATTGGGATCGGCGCTTCTTCTTCCGCTTTGGCAGCCATTGTCAGTTGATTGCGCTCGATGGCACGCAAAGCTTCCCAGGCAACCAGACGTTCGTCATCATTGATGATGACCATGATGGTGACCGGTGAGTCATCGGTGGAGATAACTGCAAATGAACTGAGATTGCTCAGGTTGCGGTTCTTTTCCTCATCGAGCTTGATTCCCATGTAGCCGAGGCCCTGGCAGGTGAGGCTACGCACCGTGGCGCTGGTTTCGCCGATGTCGCCGGTAAACACCAGCGCATCAATTCCGCCCATGGCCGCAACATAGGCGCCGATGTTTTTGCGAACCTGATAGCAGAAAGCTTTGTGGGCAAGCAGGGCGCGGTGGTGGCCATCGGCTGCCGCTTCTTCGATTTCGTGGATGTCGCTGGAAATCCCGGAAATGCCTTTCAGGCCGCTTTCAGTGTTGATCAGGTGTGAAAGCTGATCTGGCGACATGTGATGGTTTTCCATCAGGTGAATCATTACCGCCGGATCAATGCTGCCTGAACGACTGGGCATAATCAGGCCATCGGTCGGGGTCATGCCCATTGTGGTATCAACCGAGCGGCCATGGTCAATCGCGCACAGCGAAGCACCAATGCCGAGGTGGCAGGAGACGATTTCAAGCTCACCCAGTGGCCGCTTGAGAACTTCCGCAGCCTTCAGGGACACATAACGGTGCGAGGTGCCATGGAAGCCGTAGCGGCGAATGCCGTGCTGCTTGTAGAGGTCGTAGGGCAGGCCGTAGAGGTAGGCATACGGTGGCAGGGTCTGGTGAAAAGCGGTATCGAACACGGCGACATGCGGCACGCCGGGGAATTGCTTCATCGCTTCCTTGATGCCGCTTATATTGACCGGGTTATGCAGCGGGGCAAAGATGGATAGCGACTCAATATCGGCAATAACCGCCGGGGTGATCACGGCTGCGCTGGAGAACTTGTTACCGCCATGCACGACGCGGTGGCCAAAGGCGGTGACATCTTCCGGGTGGAAGACGAAGGCGTCGCCAAGCATCTGCGTGGCTTCCTTCATCACCTTGAATAGGTCGCTGATCGGGAAGGGCGCGCGCTCATAGGTCTTACGCTGCGGGCCAACCGAAACGCTGACACGGGTCATCGCCTGATCGGCGTGGTCAATAATGCCGTGAACATCAGCACCGAGATCGCGCGTGTTGTAAATTCCGAAATGGATCTGGCTGATCCCCACATTCAAGGCGACCAAAACGCCGGGTGTGCTGCTGTTTAAAGTCAGGGCATAGGGATCATTAGACTTGGCAACGGCATGTGCCGAGGCCGTAGCAAGATCAACTGACATGGCACGGGTGCGGTCAAGCAGGAGGCGCGAGAGATAGCCGAGCGCCTTCGGGTTGGAGAGAATATCTGTATTGAACACTTCTTGCGGAATCATCAGCACAAAGCAGCGGGTGCCGGCAATTACGTCAGCGACAATACGGTCACCGGTGAGCAGGGACATGACGCCGAAGACATCGCCTGATTGCAACTGGCTAATCACCGTACGGGTGCCTGTGTTGTCGCTCATCGAGATTTCAGCGTGGCCGCTGATCATTACGCCTATGGTTTTGCCTTCGTCTCCGGTTTCAAGAATGGCTTCGTTGCCTTCGTAGGTCGCCAGACGTGACTTGATGACGATCTGCTCAACCTTGTCGGCAGGGAAAGTCTCAAACAAGCGTACTTGTTCAAGAAAAAAGCGTTTCAGGTCAATTTCACTCATGCTGTTTCTCGCTTCAATTCAATCTAGTTATTTGGCACTAGATTATCACTTTGCTGCATTGCAGCAAAGTGACTTTTGCCTGATCTGTTGCTGATGTTGTAAAAAATATCAGCCAGATCGCCAGCTTTCGCCAAACTGTCATCGTTTTCTGCCAAAATTCGTAGTTCAAACAACATTAAATCTTTGGATTCACCATGACCTACAAAGTCTTTGTCGACGGACAGGAAGGCACGACCGGCCTGCAGATCAATGAATATCTCGCCAAGCGCGCCGATGTCACGCTGCTCAAAATCAGCGCCGAGAAGCGCAAAGACCTTGCCGAACGCAAGCGACTGATCAACGAATCCGACGTTACTTTCCTTTGTCTGCCGGATGATGCCGCCAAGGAATCAGTGTCGCTGGTTGATAACCCCAACACCTGCATCATTGATGCCTCGACCGCGCATCGGATCAATCCGGCATGGACTTTCGGCCTGCCCGAAGTCGCCAAGGACCAGCGCGCCAAAATCCGCGCCTCTAAACGGATTGCTAACCCCGGCTGCCACGCCAGCGCCTTCATTCTTGCGCTCAAACCGCTGGTTGCCGCCGGCTTGTTGCCAGCCGATACGCAAATCGCCGCAAATTCCATCACCGGCTACTCCGGTGGTGGTAAGTCGATGATCGCCCAGTATCAAAGCCCGGAGCGTATTGATGCACCGCGTTCCTATGCCTTGACGCTGGCTCACAAGCACCTGCCGGAAATGTGTGCCTACACCGGTTTGACCGTAGAGCCAATCTTCCAGCCCATCGTCGGCCCGTTCTACAAGGGGCTGGCCGTCACTGCCTATCTGCATCCCAAACAATTCACTCGCCCAGCCAGCCCGGCCGAAGTGCAGAAAATTATTGCGGATTACTATGTTGGCGAGCCGTTTATCCGCGTCCTGCCGGTTGATCTTGATGCCACGACCGATGGTGGTTTCTACAATGTTGAAGCTAACAACGACACCAACCGCGTCGATATCGCAGTCTTTGGCAACGCTGAGCGCATGCTGCTGGTCGCCCGCCTCGACAACCTTGGCAAAGGTGCATCTGGTGCAGCGGTACAGGCGATGAACGTGCACCTCGGCGTAGAAGAAAGCCTCGGTCTGGTTTGATTGTTTGTTTCACCGCCAAATAAAAACCCGCCGAGTGGCGGGTTTTTTAATGCGCCAAGATTTCGGCGCTAATACAAAGTCGTTCGCTTAAAACTCATCCCATTCGTCGCCTTCTGCAGCAAAGTGGGGCAATGCTACTTTCTTCGCTATCGGCTGTGGTTGTTCTGAGGAACTAGCCAGTCGCTTTGGCGTCGGGGTTGGGGCGCGGAGTGCCGGGATGTGGTCTGCGTGTCCTTGACTGCTTGATAGTTTGAAGACGCTGACGGTATCTACCAAACCGCGAGCCTGTTCTTCCAGACTTTCGGCGGCAGCCGCAGCTTCCTCTACCAATGCAGCGTTTTGTTGGGTTACTTCGTCCATCTGCGAAACTGCAAGTGTGGTTTGTTCGATACCGGCGCTTTGCTCGCGGGATGCCGAGGCAATGTCCGTGACCAGGCTGGCTACCTGCTGGAAGCTGACCACGACTTCGTCCATGGTCGTTCCCGCCTGCTGGACGAGCTTGGCACCGCTTTCAACTTTATCGACTGATTCTGCAATCAGTGTTTTGATTTCCTTGGCGGCCGTCGCGCTGCGTTGTGCCAAGCTGCGCACTTCGGTTGCTACCACAGCAAAGCCACGTCCTTGTTCGCCTGCGCGGGCGGCTTCTACCGCTGCATTTAGCGCCAGAATGTTGGTCTGGAAGGCAATGCCGTCGATGACGCCAATGATGTCCGAGATACGCTTCGAACTGGCTTGTATTTCGCCCATGGTGACTACGACCTGCTTAACCACCTGGCCGCCTCTGACGACGCCGGCATTGGATGTTTTGGCCAGTTCGTTGGCTTGCTTGGCGTTTTCGGCATTCTGCTTGACGGTAGCGTTGAGTTGCTCCATTGCCGAAGATGTTTCTTCAAGGCTGCTCGCCTGTTCTTCTGTGCGGCTCGACAAATCCTGATTACCAGCAGCGATTTCTTTCGCTGCGGTGTCGATTGCATCGGTGGCTTCTTTGATGTTGCCAACAACTTCACGCAGGCGTTCTATGGTGGAGTTGGTGTCGTCTTTCAGTTGGCCGAAAATACCCTGGTAGTCAGCATCAATCTGCTCGGTTAGATCACCTGCAGCTACCAGTTTCAGTACCCGTGCCACATCAGTCAAGCCTGTCTGGGTCACCTCAGACAACTGGTTGAGACCTTCGGACAACTGTTTGAAGAAGCCTTCCTTGCCTTCCATGTTGAGACGCGTCACAAAGTCGCCGCGCAGCGCGCCATCAACAATATTCGCAACTTCTTTTTCGACCATGACTTCATTGGTGCGATCCAGCCATTCAGCCACTGCGCCGAGGCGGTCGTTGCGAGCATTGACTACCGGGCTGGCGGTGACTCTCAGGTGGCGGCCACCAATTTCAAGATTGGCTGTGTAGGTGCTGGTGAAGTTTGCCAGGAGCTTGGCCTGGTGTTCAGGGTTTTTGTGGAAGGTATCAATATTCACCCCGATCATATTGTCAGCATCGAAGTTGGGCAGTTGCTTGCGAATCGCTGACTCAGCACCCTTCAGAATGCGTTGTACCGCCGTGTTGGCGTAGATGATGGTGCGTTCGTTGTTGGCGATCATGACGCCGGTGCTGACATTGTCGAGCGCAATCTTGATCCGTAAGGTCTCGTCAGCCTGGCGTGCAGACTCGGCAACGTCAAAGCCAAGGCGGGTCTGCATGATTTCCAGCTTTTGCAGGAACTTGCCGGTTTCGTCATTACGTGTGATGTCAACGAAGTTGCCATATTGAGCCTGACTAATCTTCAAGAAAGTGTCAGATGCTTCGTTCAGCGGGCGGATAATGCTGCGAATCAACGTTGTTGCCGCTGCAAAAGCCAAAATCAGCCCGGTAAGGATTAGCCCGATTGAAATCATGCGGCTGTTTTCATAACGCGCAGTAGATTCAGCGAATTCCTGTTTGGCACCATCCACATGGAAGGCTCGCAGCATATTTACGTGTTCAACAACCTTGATGTTGAGTGGTTCGGTCTTTTCGAAGAAAACTTTGCGTGCTTCGTCGACTTTGCCGGCTTTGAGTAGCTCCATGGTGGCCAGCAAGCCTTCTTTTACGAAGTTGCCGCGATCGGCAGCGAAACGTTCAAAGGTTTCCTTTTGTGCCGGGTCGGTCATGCGGGCTTTGTACTCACTAGCCGTCTTGGTAATAGTCGCTATATTGGCCTGCATTTCCTCAGCTTTTTTGGCGACGTTCTCGGGCGTCGGATCAAGTAGTGCGCCCTCAACCAGGATGCGGTTACGTAAAACATTGCGGTTGATTCCGGTGACGTCGGCAAGGCCGACCATGTGCAATTCGTAAACATCGCGCAGGCCATCGTTCGATTTGCTCATTCCCATCAGCCCAATAGCGCCGATGATTAGCAGCATGGCTGACATCAGCAACATGGCCCAGCTTAATTTTGACTTGATGCTCATGTCGGCAAATGATCGTCCGAGGCCTCCGCCGGAAACCACCCGCCCCAGTTCAACTCGCATGCCGCCGGCTTTGCCTTCGCGGAACTGGCGATAGATTGCATCGGTGGCATCGATTTGAGCGCGGCTGGGTTTCTTGCGTACTGACATATAGCCAACAACCTGGCCATTTTCGTAGAGCGGCGTAGCGTGCGCTTCAACCCAGTAATAGTCACCGTTTTTGCAACGGTTCTTGACCATGCCTATCCAGGGCCGTTCAGCCTTGAGCGTTCTCCATAAATCGGCAAAGGCCTCCGGCGGCATGTCAGGGTGACGAACGAGATTGTGCGGCTGCCCCATCAGTTCGGCTTCAGTGAAGCCGCTGATGTCGAGGAAGTCACGATTGATGTAGGTGATCTGGCCTTTAAGGTCAGTCTTCGAAACAATCATTTGATCGTCGCGCAGGACAATCTCGTTTTGCGTTACCGGCAGGTTGCTTCGCATTTTTACGCTCCTATGTTGCTTTTGGCTTCTTGTTTTTACAGGTTGATATTGAAAAGTGCCATCTCGTCAGAGAGGATAAGTTGTTCTATGTTTACGACGATGAGCATTCGCTTGTCCAGAGTGCAAATACCCATGATGTATTTGGTATCTACCGTCGCAGCAAATTCTGGCGCGCGGTGAATTTGGTCGGGGCGCAGCATGGTGACATCCGACACGCCATCAACCACGATGCCTATGATCCGTGAGCCGATGTTAAGAATGATCACCACCGTAAATGGGGTGTAGTCGGCAGCGCCTACATTGAATTTGATACGCAGATCAACAATCGGCACGATGGTGCCGCGCAGGTTGATCACCCCCTTGAGGGCGGCAGGTGCGTTTGCAATGGTGGTGGGCGTTTCGTAGCCACGGATTTCCTGCACCTTGAGAATGTCGATTGCGTATTCTTCTGAACCCAGTGTGTAGGTGAGGTATTCCTGAGCAGCACCAATTTCGACGTCGGTGTCCTTGCTCTTTGCTGCATGTTCCTGAATCATCATTTGAGCCTTGTCTCCATGCTCATGCTTTAATTTTCGGTGAACGGCAATGAAATTTATGCCGGAACGCAACAATTAAAAACAGGGGGTATGACCTTCGCCAATCATTGCCACACCTATCATAAGCCGTACCTTGCGGTAATTAGGCCTTGCTTGTCAATCGGTGCGTAATAATTAGTTTTTTGTTTCAGCGGGTATTGAAACAGGAGACGGGGATGATGTCCGCTTTACGCGGCGTGTCGCTGCGACTTTCCGGCTTTAGATTGGCAGCCGTGGGCTTCGTTGAGGCAGTCACGGGCGCAAGAGGCGCAGCGGCCACAGTCGCGGGTGACGCCAAGATCTCGGCGCAGGTCTTTCAATGTACGGGCGCCACCTTGGGCGGCTTCGCGAATCTGGCGGTCGGTGACAGCTTGGCAAACGCAGATATACATGGAGAGATTCCTTAAGTCGGATCGAATGGTAATGCGAATAATTCGTATTGTAGTTAAATAAGAATCACTGTCAATATCATTTGTTCGTTTCGTCAAAATATCTGGGTGATAACGCTAAAATTCGTCTCTGTCGTTTTTTGCCCCCCAATGTATTGAAGGAGTTTTATTTATGTCTGGTCATGGATTTCATGTGCATGGACCGCACGATCACGAAGTTGAACACGTTGCCCAGCACGGTGGCGACAGCTTTACCTCACGTCTGGCTGTATTGACCGCATTGTTGTCTACCGTTGGGGCGATCTTTGGTTATATGGGCGGACACTCGCAAAATGCGGCGCTGCTCTATAAGAATGAAGCCGCCATTCAGAAGACTTCGGCTTCTAATCAGTGGAATTACTATCAGGCGAAAAGCAATAAGCAGAATCTGGCTGAACTTTCAGTGACTCTGACCACCGGCGAGGCGCAGGAGAAATTCAAACAGAACGTCGAGCGCTACAAGAAGGAAAAAGAAGAAATCAAGGCCGACGCAGATAAGCTCGAAGATGCAGCCAAGGCCGCCGATAAACAGAGCGAAGCCGAAATGCATGTGCATGAGCGCTGGGCCTTGGCTACTACCTTGTTGCAGATCGCAATCGCGCTTTCTGCCATTACCTTGCTGACCCGTAAGCGTTGGTTGCTGGTGGGTGTTTATGGTTCGACCGTGCTGGGCTTGGTGGTCGGCGCCATGGGTTATCTCCACATCTAATCACCATGCGCTTTGCTGCCTGTCTTGCCGGTTTGGTTTTTGCCCTTTTTGCCCGGTACACCGTAGCAGATGAATCCTGTCGAATTGCTTTTGACATGGGTTCCTCTGGTATCCGCGCCGGCGCGGCAGGCAGTGATTTAACGACGCGAGCCGAGATTGATTTTCTCTCACCGCTGTGGGCCGGGCGTGGGTTGGAGGAGGTCGTTGCGCCAACGATTGCCGCTTTGAATGAATTGCCCGCCAAGGCAGGTTTTCCGGCGGATTGTGCTCGCGTCGGCGGAGGTTTTTCTGCTTGGCGTCTGGCTAGTGAGAAGGACGCTGCAAGTCTGGTCAATATTCTGCGCAGAATTCGCTCGGAAGCCGGCGTCGCCGTGTTGGTCATGCCACAACTGCGAGAAGGTGCTTACGGTTACTTTGGTGCCCGAAAATTACTCGGTGAGCGTTTGACGACCAGCCATATCCTTGATGTCGGCGGTGGTAGTTTGCAGGTTGCGGGCGAGCGGAGTGCTTTTGGTGAAGCCTTGGGGCAGAAAATCTGGCAACGCTATTTGTGTCAGGAGATTCGCAACGCTGAAACATCTCCTTGTGGTTTGCAGCCATTGACCCGTGATGAAGTTGCTGCGGCTCGTGGCTTGCTCCAGAAAAAACTTGGCGGGATGCAACAAGCTTTGCCAGAACCGGTCACGATGACGGCGATTAGCCGGCCGGTCAGTCGTGGCGTGCTGCCAGCGGTCAGGCGCTTGTCTGGCTCGGGAGCAGAAAATCAATTTACCCGGGCAGATCTGGCTGCTGCGATTGATCGTATTGCCGACCTGTCGATTCAGGAAACGGCAGTTTTAGTCGGTAGCCCGGCATCATATGTGGCGTATTTGCTCAGCGACATGTTGCTGGTTGAGGGGTTAATGCAGGCCACCAACAGCGATTTAATGCAGGTGGCTGAAATTGATCTGACCAATCTGCCGGGGCTGCTGGCAGATGATAAGGCGTTTGAGTGGGCTGGCCGTTACGACTGCTATCTCACTCGTTTGCGGACGTCCGGCGCAGCTGCTTATGGATCAGACCTGACTACCTGCCCGGCACCTTAACTTATTCCGGCATGCAGGCTGAGCGATTGGCCGGCGGCACTTCAAGCCATTGAAGCAGCTTAATGAAGAGTTGGTCAGGATTCACCGGCTTGGCAATAAAGTCACTCATGCCTGCTTCGAGACATTTCCTGCGGTCTTCTTCAAAAGCATTTGCGGTCATCGCGAGAATGGGCGTGGCTTCACGCCCGGCTAGCTTGCGTATGATCTGAGTGGCCGCCAAACCATCCAGTTTGGGCATCTGAACATCCATCAATATCAGGTCGTAACAATGGCGAGCCGCCATTTCAACTGCCTGTTCGCCATCACTGGCGATATCGACGCTTAAACCAAGGGTTACGTGGAGCAATTCATCGGCGACTTCCTGATTGATCGGATCATCTTCGGCCAGCAGGATGCGCGTTTTACTAAATTCGGTACGCAGTCTCTCTTCTGCTTCACTGGCGGAAACTGTGGCCGCAGGGTGGGGCTGATTCACCGCGGTATCCGGCGTGAAGCGGGTGGTGAACCAGAATGTGCTGCCAGCACCCGGCGCGCTGCGAATGCCGACTTCACCGCCCATGAGTTCGATCAGACGCTTGCTGATCGCCAAACCAAGACCTGTGCCACCATATTTGCGTGTGGTTGAACTGTCGGCCTGAACGAATGAGGTAAAAAGCCGTTCCTGTGCTTCAGGCGTGATGCCTATGCCGGTATCTGTCACTTCAAAATAGGCAAGGGTGTAGTCAGGGTTTGATTCTTTGATACTGGCGCTGATCGAAATGCCACCTTGCTCGGTAAATTTGAGCGCGTTGCCAACAAAATTGAGCAATACCTGTTGCAGGCGTAGCGGATCGCCGATCAGTGCTAGCTTCTGCAAGTCGGGGGCGATAATTTGTCTCAATGTTAGACCTTTGGCATCGAGTCGCTCGCTGATCAGCGCATTTATATCGTTGAATATATCCGGGATATTTAGCGAGGTGCTTTCTAGCGTTAGTCGGTCAGCTTCTATTTTGGAGAGATCAAGTACGTCATTGAGCAGACCCAATAAGTGTTTCGCTGCGCTGCTGATTTTGTTGAGCTTTTCATGCTGCTCAGGTTCGGTACAGTTGCGGCCGAGGATATAGCTCATGCCAATGATGGCGTTCATCGGTGTCCGCAACTCGTGGCTCATATTGGCCAGGAAAGCGCTCTTGGCGCGACTCGCTGATTCAGCCTGATCTTTTGCAGCCAATAATTCCGAGGTGCGCTCCTCTACCCTTTGTTCTAGTTCGTCACGATATTGGTTTAGCTCGGTTTCCGCTTGCCGCTGATCGGTAATGTCGGTGCCGGACGATAGAATGCCGGTGATTTTTCCGGTTTCGTCGCGGAGCAGGACGTTATTCCAAGCAATCAGGCGCTCGTCGTTATTAGCATTCAGAATGTAATTTTCATTGAACTCAATCAGGCGGGTATCGCCTGAAATCAGTCCGTTAAAAACATTCCTGAGCGCAGCGCGTTGCCGGATTGGGATAAATAGATCAATCCAGTTCTGGCCGACGACGTTTTCTTCAGATAAACCAAGTATTTCTGAGCATTTACGGTTTATTAGCCGGGTCTTGCCATCCAGATCCAGCACGATGAACATGACGCCCGCAATGTCGAGATAACGCTGGGCAGTATCCCGCTCATGAGCCAGCGCATTGGTTCGCTCGACGACTTTACTCTCGAGTGTTTCTTGCGAGCGCTGAAAACTTGTCGCAGCCAGATTCATCCCTTGAGCGAGTTCGATGATTTCGCTGCTGTCGTCGGGAGAAATTGTGGCGCGGCTTGAGAAGTTTCCATCACGCATTTCTTTCGCGGTATTGGCCAACTTGCTTAAGGGCGCGGTCAGCCGGCGCGAAAGCGTAATGATCATGAATAGTGCGACCAGCGTGATGCTCAAGCCAATGAAGCAGAACGTCCATAGGCGTTGTTGCACCGTATTCAGGGAAATCGCTTTGTCTTGCGCCAGAACGAGTGTCCAGTGCTGTGTGTCAGAAAGCGGGATTTTCCGGATGGATAGTAAAAGCCTGTTACCCGCCGCATCACTGCCTTCCATTGCGCCTTCGAAGTTCTTCTCAAAACTGTTGATATCAATTTGTGGGGTGCCTGAGCGGGCGTTGCTAGAAAGAACTTTGCCTTGTTGATTAAGCAGGGTGATGGTATGGGATGCCGGGTTTGCACGTGAGCTAACAAGGTGCTCCGGGTCGATCAGGTTAATGACGATGCTGATTAATTTGTCGGTAGGGTGGCCATCGGCGTCGAGTGCCATGACTTTGCCGGCAATCGCTATCCCGAGTTTTTCTGAGCCAGCGAAATCGAAAACCACTTCCTGTTTTTTCGCTTTGACAATCTGGCGAACTAATTCAGGTGGTGGCGGGAGTGAGACGTTCAGGCTATCTGAAGCGAATATTTCGCCATTTCGTGGGTCAAGGAAATACATTGCCTGATAACGATCTGGGCGAATTCGAACCAGGCGATCAAAGACCCGTTCAACATCTTTCTGCAAACCGGCTGAACGGTTTTGTATTTGCCGGTTTAGGCTTTTGTTTTCCGAAATAATCAGGGTGTCCGCCTGACGTTCAATCAGGTTGTCGAGAATTTTTCTCTGCTGATGGTCGGCATATGACTCAAGTGTATTTATTGCATTTTCAAGCACTTGATCCCTAGCGCCAAGCATGCCAAAAAATGGCAGGCCAAGATACCAAAGTATCAATATCAGGCTGATTGCAAGGAGAAACAGCCCGACAAAATAGGCTGTGATCTGATTCGCCAGCGTGCCTTTTATCTTGGGCGCTGACAAAAACAAACCTCACGGGCATTGCATAGTGTTTGCAAGCTAGTCTCCTTTGGGGTGGCATTATTTTATGCCTTTGTGTTTTATGTAGATTAGCATACTGACCGGAAAATAAAATGCCAATTTGGTAAAACAAAAAAGCCACAGGCAGAGCTGTGGCTTTCGGGCTGGAGACTGAAGGGCTTAGTCTTCGCCAGGTTCCATATGAGCCTGTAAATAGTTTGGCAAGCTGACGTTTTCGATCAGGCTTTGTTGGGTTTCCAGCCAGTCGATCGCGCCTTCGCAGTGCTCAAGCAAGTCTTCCAGTAGCTCGCGGCTGACGTAGTCCTGTAGTTCTTCGCACAGGGCAATGCTTTCGATCAGCAGCGGGCGCTGGGTTTCGCGTTCGTACTTTAGGTCGCTGCTCAAGCATTCAACGACGTTTTCACCAATCATCAGTTTGCCCAGATTCTGCAGATTAGGCAGGCCTTCCAGAAAGAGTACGCGCTCGATGACTTTATCTGCTTCCTTCATGACGCGGATCGATTGCTTGTACTGGTAGTCGTTCAACTTCTCCAGCCCCCAGTTCTTGAACATGCGGGCATGCAGGAAATACTGGTTGATTGAGGTGAGTTCGTTTTTAAGCACCTTGTTCAGTGCTTCAATAATTTTTTTGTCGCCTTTCATCGCGCTATCCTCAGGCCGGGTTGCCAGAAGACATCTGGCTTTGCTGGTAGTTTTGCAGGCCGACGAGTTCGATTAGCTTCAACTGTTTTTCAAGGAAGTAAGCGTGGTCCATTTCGGTGTCTTCGAGTTGGACGCCGAGCATGTCGCGGCTGACGTAATCCTGTGCTTTTTCACAGGCAGCCATGGCTTTTTTCAATTCGCCATCGACCTTATATTCAAGCGCGAGGTCAGCCTTCAGCATTTCAGGCACGGTTTTGCCAATTTTCATGGCTTCACGTTTGCTGAGGTCAGGTTTGCCTTCCAGGAAAAGGATACGCTGAATCAAAGCGCGGGCGTGCTGGCGCTCATGGTCGGATTCGTGGATGGATTTCTCGGCCAGTTGGCTCAGGCCCATGTCGGCATACATTTCGCCGTGAATCAGGTACTGGTCGACAGCAGTCAACTCGCCAGCCAGCAGGCTGTTGAGGATGTCGATTATTTTTTTATCGCCCTTCATTTTTTTCTCCGTTTTTCGAATGCCTAGACAGACCATTGTAGGCAAGCAAGGTTCAAATTTCCACCAAAAATATCGCTCAAACTATTGTTGCCGCAAGCCTTCTGGCGCATTATTCAATGATAAATACAGAAATGGGGCATGCGGGTGAGCGGATTCCATAAACTCTCGGATACGGTGGTGGCGTAGCACGATGAGCCGTTCACACACATCCGCATTTGATCGGGAAGCACAGCTTCACGCGGCCATTCTGGATCATTCTGCTTACGGCATTATTGCAACCGATACAGACGGTGTGATTACAGTATTCAATCGTGCCGTAGAAGCAATGCTGGGATATGCCGCAAATGAAGTGATCGGCAAATTGACCCCCGCGCCTTTTCATTTGCCGGAGGAGGTTGTCGCACGTGCTGCCAGTTTTTCTGCTGAGCTGGGTGAGGAAATCGAGCCGGGCTTTGATGTTTTTATAGCTAAGTCACGTCGTGGCTTACCGAACGAACACGAGTGGACCTACATTCGTAAGGATGGCAGCACATTTGACGTATTGCTGTCGATTACACCGTTAATCAACGCTGCCGGAGAGGTTGACGGGTATTTGGGAATGGTTGCCGACCTCACTGAAAAAAAGCGGCAACAGGCCTCGCTTCAGTTGATTCAGCATTTCGCCGACGAACAATCGCAGTTTCTTCAAGCGTTGATGGAAGCATTGCCGATTCCTGTCTTTTATAAAGATAGAGCCGGACGTTATCTCGGGGCAAATCGGGCTTATCTGAATTTTCTCGGGGTTAAACGTGAGGATTATGTTGGAAAGACGCCAGAGGAAATCTGGCGGCCAGACTTGGCTGCGCGTTACCGGGCCGCAGATGAAGCTTTATTTGCATTGCCTAATGAAATTCAGGTGTATGAGTCGCAAGTGGTCGTGCCCGGTAACGAGCTGAGAAATGTGATCTTCCAGAAGGCGACATTCCGCGATTCGCAGCAAAACGTTTCGGGTCTGATCGGTACGCTACAGGATGTGACTACCTTACGCCGGGCCGAATCTGCCTTGCGCGAAAGTGAAGGGCGTTTGGCTCAGGTGATACTGAGTAGCCCATTGCCGATTTTTGTGATCGATGAGGCGCAAAAAATTGTTTTGTGGAACCCTGCTTGTGAGCAGGTGCTCGGTGTGTCAGCGGAATCCATGCTTGGTCACAGTGATCTGTGGCGGCCTTTCTATCCTTCACCCCGGCCGGTGATGGCGAACTTGATTGTGGCAGGGGGAGATGAAGGCGTAGTGCGGGGCTATTACGGTGATAGCTGCCGGCGCTCACCATTTAATCCCGAGGCTTTCGAAAGTGAAGGCTTCTTCCCTCACATGGGGGATCAAGGCGGGCGCTGGCTTTACTTTAGCGCTTCGCCACTGCGTAACGCCGACGGCAAGGTGATTGGCGCAATTGAAACGCTGGTCGACATTACCGAGCGCAAACAGGCTGAAGCTGAGGCCGGAAAATTGACGGAAGATCTTGAAATTCGCGTTGAGGCACGCACCGCCGAGCTGGCTTCTGCCAATGAGGATTTGAAACGTGCCATGAAGCAGTTGGCCCATGCTGAAAAACTCGCTGCACTGGGTAATTTGGTGGCAGGGGTGGCGCATGAGCTAAATACGCCCATCGGGAATATGTTGACGATGGCAACCACTTTACATGGGCGAGTTAAGGTGTTTTCGGACGCCGTCTTGAATGGGGGGCTGCGTCGCTCGGTGTTGGATGGTTTTGTTCAGGGGGCCAATGAGGCGGCTGAATCAATCGAGCGCAATGCCGGACGGGCTGCTGAGTTGATAACGACTTTCAAGCAAGTTGCGGTGGATCAGACCAGTGCGCGTCGGCGCAGGTTTGATCTGGCAGATTTGGTTCAGGATGTTTATACCACTTTGCATCCGCGTCTCAAGCATAGCCCGCATTACTTGGCGATCAATGTGCCGGCGGGTATTAATATGGATAGTTATCCAGGGCCGCTTGATCAAGTAATTCTCAATCTGGTCAATAACGCGCTTTTGCATGCTTTTGTTGATGACACGCCGGGTACCATGAGTATTTCGGCGCGGCTTGATGGGGCTTTGGTTGAGATTGAATTTAGTGATAATGGCAGGGGGATGGATGCTGCAACTGCTGCCCGAGCCTTCGAACCATTTTTTACGACGCGAATGGGTAGTGGTGGGAGTGGATTAGGCTTGTATCTTGTCTATAATTTGGTAACCGCTGCGCTGGATGGTGAAGTATTCATGCACAGCACACCAGCGGCCGGTACCGCGTTTTTGCTTAAACTCCCGCTGGTGGCAAAAGTACATCAGGCTGAAGAGAAAGTATTCTATGAATGACGATGATCTGATCCCGATTTTTGAAGATGAACTGGATACGGGTGCTGAAAATCACCCGGTCTGGCGGCTTCTGGTGGTTGATGATGATCACGAAGTTCACGCGGCAACCAAATATGCGTTGAGTGAGTTCCGTTTCATGGATCGCGCTATTGAGGTTGTCAGTGCTTATTCCGCCGCCGAGGCGCGCGCTTTGCTCCATACCGATCGTGATTTTGCCGTCATCCTGCTCGATGTGGTGATGGAGACCCAGGATGCTGGCTTGGTGATGGTCAGCTTTATTCGTCAGGAAATGGCGATGTCAGAAGTACGCATCATCATGCGCACTGGGCAGCCCGGTTATGCGCCTGAGGTCGATGTCTTCAATCGCTACGATATCAATGATTACCGCACCAAAAACGAACTCACCCAGACCCGTTTATTGACGGCAGTTTCTGCTGCTATTCGCTCGTATGGTCAGATCCGCATGGTCGCTGAAAATCAACGCGGTCTTGAGGTCATTGTGCATGCAGCCGGTGACTTGATGGAAATCTCGGTTCTGGAACATTTTGCCAAGCAGACGCTGGGCTATTTGTCACAATTGTTGCAACAGCCGCTGGATGGTTTGGTTGCAGTTCGGCCTACGCCAGTCACTGAGACAAATGCGATTGCCAGCTGGGTTGTGTTGGGTGCAGTGGGTCAATGGGCCGGGCAGATGTCCCGCCGTCTGGATGCACTCGATATGCCGGAAATGTTGACGGCAATGACCGAGTGTGTGCGAGCTAAAGGCCATTACTGCGGTGAACGCGCCACCGTGATCAATTTGTGTGGAGAAGACCGCGAAGGGGCGATTTATCTGCATCATCACCATGGGCTGAGTCTGACTGACCGGCAATTGCTCGGGGTGTTTGCAGCCAATCTGGTGCCTAGTTACGGTAACGTTCGTTTGCTCGAAAAGCTGAATTATGTGGCGTATCACGATAGCTTGACTGGTTTGCCAAATCGCACTGGTTTTATTCGTGATCTTGATTTGACGGCGCAAGCCGCGCAGCCGGCAGTGGTTGCGCTGGTCGATTTACGGCATTTTTCTGATTTGAATGATGGTCTTGGGCATGACTTGGGTAACTCGGTGCTGTGCGCTTTTGCAGCCCGTTTGCAGGAGGCCGCTGGAGATCGTTGTCATCTGGCACGCGTCGGGGCGGATGTTTTCGGGATGATCGGCCCGGAAGCTGATGTTAATCCAAGCAGGTTATTCGAGATTTTCTCTAAGCCTTTGGTGGTGGGTGACGTTCGCTTGCCGACTTCGCTGACCTTGGGCTTCTGTCGTTTGCTGGGTGAAGAACGTTCCGGGTTGGCATTACTTAAATCAGCCAATATTGCCTTGAATCGGGCCAAGCGCAGCATGCAGGCGAGCTACGAGTATTTCGTGCCGGAGATGGAAGATGCGCCGCGCTGGCGTTTGGAAATTATTCATCGCCTGCGCCATGATTTTGAAGAGGGGACGCTTCAGGTCTGGTATCAGCCCAAGATAGCGATGTCCGGTGGCGCTTGTGTCGGGGTCGAAGCCTTGTTGCGCTGGCCATCGGTTGGGGGCGGTTTTGTTCAGACGCCCGATGTCTTTATTCCCTTGGCGGAGTATTCCGGTCTGATTGTTGAATTGGGCGATTGGGTGCTTGAAGAGGCCTGCCGGTCATACAGTGATTTTGCCCGTCTTGTACCGGGCCGATTTTCAGTGGCGGTCAATGTCAGCATGCCGCAGTTCCGGCAGGGCGGGTTTGTTGGCCGGGTCAGCGAATTGATGGCGAGCTACGGCATACCGCGCGGCGGTTTGGAGCTGGAGGTGACCGAAAGTGTCGCGATGGACGAACCTAAAGTGGTTACTGCCAGTCTTGCTGCGGTACGTGAGGTTGGTGTGAAAATCGCGATTGATGATTTCGGCACAGGTTATTCATCATTGGCGCATTTGCGTGAACTGCCGATCGACTGCTTGAAAATTGACCGGGCTTTCATTAAGGAAATCAGTGGTGGCAAAGGCGGTATGTTTGCCGAAACCATTGTGGCGCTGGGCCAAAAGCTGGGTATGAGCATCGTTGCTGAAGGTGTGGAAACCGAAGAGCAGGCAGGTTTTTTGCGCGGTATGGGGTGCCATATGGCGCAGGGTTTCCTGTACGCAAAACCTATGAGTTCGGATGCCTTGATGCAGTGGCTGGCTGATCGCTCAGCCTGATCTGCTTAAACCATTATTTGTTTTTTGCCATTTTTGGCCGTGCACCGTAGCACTGTCGATCAGGTGCTGGCGAAGCGCTTTTGTAGATATTTGATAATTTCGCCGGACTCGTAAAGCCATTGGGTATTGCCCGCCGTGTCAGTAATGCGTAGGCATGGTACTTTGGCTTGTCCACCTTGGTTGATTAGCGCATCGCGGTTTTCTCCGGGATGCTGAGCGTCGAGCCGTTCAATATTCAGCGCTAGCCGATGCATTTCCTGACGTACCTTGATACAGAAGGGGCAGGTTTTGTATTGATATAGCGCCAAGTTCTCGCATTGCTGATCAACTGTTGCCTGTTCGCCATCCGCGCGCACCAAACGTTTGGGCCGGGTAATGAATTCACCGATTAGCATGAAAGGACCAAGGATGATGCGTAGCGTTTTGAAGAATGCTCTGATGACTGATTTCATGACTGTGACCTTGAATCTATTGAGTGTGTAGCGTGGACTCTGAGGTCATAAACGCCAGGCGTTAAAAAGCCGCATCAAGTGCGGCTTTTTACTTTGCTCTCACGAGCATGTTCGGGCAGTACCCTAATTACTTAAGCTGGGGTGATGTTGCTAGCCTGCTGACCTTTAGGGCCAGTGGTTACATCAAAGCTAACTTTTTGACCTTCGGTCAAGGTTTTGAAACCATTGCCGGTGATCGCAGAAAAGTGAGCGAAAAGATCTTCACCACCTTGGTCCGGTGAAATAAAGCCGAAGCCCTTGGAATCATTGAACCACTTGACGGTACCTGTTGCCATATCTTAAATCTCCAAATTGTTGAAGGGGCGAACCCCATTACTATGCCGAACAAAAATGCAGCGCGATGTTTGGAGCAGCACAACAAAGTTGGATACCGAAACAACATATAGCAACAGCACTTAATTCACGACGTCGCCACTATGCGCTACTTTTGGGTAAATGCCAATAGCTCATTTATGTAATTGGTGCTTAGTTCATTAGTAAATGGACAATTGTTGCTAAGCAGACAAAGAAAACCCGTAATTAAGGGGTTTTCATCAGGTTCTGCGGCCTTGTTGTCTACTAAATTGCCATTCTTCTCTGCTCTGTTCGAGCGCTACATTGCGACTCTTTTTTCATATGTCGCATTGCTTTGGATAGATTATGCGTTGTTAATTTTTTCTACCCAGATATGTCGGGCTACAGCATATTCAAGCGCCAACTCAACTTCGTCAGCAAGAATGACTGTCATCGGTCGTTGCTGGAGTACCTTGATCGGGCGATTTTTGCTTAGGCCGTAGGCAGTTAATTGTTCCTGTTGGTGTGGGTCGATTTCGTGGCCCAGTTCGATCAGGCGGACTTCTTCGCCGGGGCGTATGAAGTCGAGGGGCAGGCGGGCTTTGGCGGTCATGACCACAGGGCTCGGAGAACTAGGTTGAACAGACCGCCGATGAAGAAGGCGAAGGGAACGATGATGGCGACCATGCCGACTGCAACCTTTGCACCTTGTTCCTTGAGCATCATCATCAAACTGGCGAAGCAGGGAATGAACAGGGTGATGGTGATCATGCCGACGACGGCTTGAATCGGGCTCAGGGTATGCGCCATTGCGAAGAGTCCGGTGGCACCAAAGTCACGGCGTAGAAAGCCCATCACGAAGGCGGCTGAGGCTTCCTTGGGTAGTCCTAGCCAGCCAGAGACCAGCGGTTCGCCGGCGCGGATGATTAAGGGCAGGGCGCCCGTTTTGTCCAGCGTGTACATGATGAGGGTGCCGAGCAGAAACAGCGGGATGACCTCGATCAGATACCACTTCAGACGGCCACCAGTTTTCTTCAGGACATTACCGAAGATGGGCGGACGCATCGGAGGGAGTTCGGTCACCAGCGGGATACGGCGTCCGGGAATCAGCTTGGCGGCAAGAAAGCCAGCGAGGATGAGGACGCCAACCATGGCCAGTGACCAGATCAGGACGGCGGAAAATGAAATACCACCGAGCATGCCGAGGACGACACCGAGTTGGGCTGAGCAGGGAATGGCGAGGGCGAGCAGAAAAATGGTGATCAGTCGTTCGCGCCGGCTGTGCAGGATGCGCGTGGTCAAGGTGGCCATCGTCACGCAGCCCAGACCGAGCACCATGGGCAGAATGGCGCGGCCATTAAGCCCGATCAATGTGAACAGGCGGTTGGCAATGACGCTCAGGCGCGGCAGGTAACCGGAGTCTTCGAGCACACCGAAGGCGATAAAGAAGGTGGTGACGATGGGCAGGATCAGCGCCAGGGCGTAGGTCATGCCCATGGTCCATAGCCCATATTCGCCAACCAGCAGTTCGGACAGCCAGCCGGGGCCGACGGCTGATTCGACGAAATCAGTGAAGGCCGGATTGAGGACGCCTTCGAATAAGTCTTTTTCCAGAAGGCCGACCAGCAGGGTCGCACCGAAGACGCCGACAAACTGATAAACGGCATAGAGCACGCCGAGCAGAATGGGAACGCCCCATACCGGATGGACGACGTATTGCCCGATACGTTGTGCCAGTAAGGGGCTGCTGCGCGTCGTGCGGGAGAGCACGCTGGCGCTTAGTGCATCAGCCGCTTCGCTGCGTTCGTGGGCAAGTTGTGTGGCTAGATCACCCTGATTGCGCTGGGCGGCATCCGTTCGCAACTTTTCCAGTTGGCCGGAAAGCTTGGCGGTTTGGGTGGATAGCCAGTCTTCGACGACTGTGTCGCCACCGAGATAAAGTATGGCTAAACCACGCGCCGCCAGATGAGGGTGAGGGCAATGCGTTTCGATGAGCAGCGCAATCTGCGTGATCTCGGTTTCAAGGGCTTCATCGTAGTGCAGTAGTTTTTCCGGAACACGGGCCTGGCTGATGGCGTGGGTGAGGTGGGAAATCCCCTCACCGCCGGTCGCGATGGTGGTCAGTACCGGCGCACCGAGTTCTTCGCCGAGCCGGTCGATGTCGACGGTAACACCACGTGCGGTAGCCTCGTCGTGCATGTTCAGGGCCAGCACCATCGGGACACCGAGTTCGGCCAGCAGCGCAGTCAGGGTCAGGGTGCGGCGCAGGTTTTTTGCATCGCCGATCTGAACCAGGCAACGGCAGTCCTCGTTAAGGAGGGCTTGCATGGTGGCCCGTTCATCATCACTGCGCGAGGGCAGGGTGAGTACGCCGGGGGTATCGAGCAGGCTGGCGGTATGGTCGAAACGCGCGGTGGCGCGGGTCACTTCAACGGTTGTGCCGGGGTAGTTTGATACGTTGACGTAAGCCCCGGTCAGGCGGTGGAAGAGAACAGATTTGCCGACATTGGGATGGCCCACGAGCAGGATGGCAGAGTTAGTGGTCACGGGGTTTTCAGGTGGGGCAGTGAGTGAGGGCCGATTTGACCCAGGTCGCGGAGATTTCGCCGGTCAATTGGGCGCAGACTTGGCGTCGTGGGTTAAGCAGCACGGTATGCGGTATTGCGCCGTGCCGGTTGCCGAAACGGCTAAGCAGGCCGCGCGGTTCGCTGGGGCCGAAGAGGGAGAGAATGGGTGCGGCAAGTGCTTGTTGAGCCGCAAGCGGGGTGAGTATGGCTTCGCTTGGGCGGTGTAGGGCAATGGTGATGACCCGAACCTTGCCTTCATGTGCCAGATTAGCCAGTAGCGGCATTTCCCGCACGCAGGGTGGGCAATCGTAACGCCAGAAATTGATCACGGTTAGCCGGGGTGGAAGGTCCGATAAACGAACAAATTCACGGCCATTCGATAATTCGAAATCAAGGCTTGGTTTTTGCATATTTTCGGCGTGCACCGTAGCATTCAGCAACAGCCCCGCCATTACGGCGAGGCTGTTCTTGATCAGGCTGATGCGGGCTGATTTCACAGGGCAAACTTGACGCCGCCGTAGATGAAGCGGCCACGGTTCGGCCCCCAGATCTGCGTCACGTCGATACTGCCGCTGTTGCTTACCCAGAGCATGCTTTCCTTGTCTGACTGCTTGAAGTCGAGGACATTGTCAGCACCGAGGAAGCCGCTCCACTGCTTGTTGATGCGGTATTCGCCGCGCAGATCAACTGTCCAGAAGGCCGGGCTCTTGTCCATTTTCTTCGTGCCATCGAAGTTGTAGCGCTGATTGTTGGCATAGTCGTAGAACTTGGCGAGATCCTGCGTGCCGGTCCATGTGCCGCGTAACATGCCGACCCAAGGGCCGCTCTCGTAGTCGAGACGAAGGTAGGTACGCGTTTCCGGGCGGGCAAAGGCGAGTGTTCCCGGTTCGGAGAAGCTGTAGTTGAAGTGTTCTGCGGCAGCGGTCGCTTCCAGTTGCGGTGTCAGTTTGTAGGTGACGGTAATGTCGCCGCCGCTGACGGTGACGGGCTTCTGGGCGGAGGTGAAGCGTGTGATTGACTCGCCAGTGACTGCATCGGTCGCGCTGGAGTCGAGCAGCGCCATATTCTTGATCTTGTTGTAGTTCAAAGAGCTTGCTACGGCCAGTCGGTCGTTGGCGTAAGACAGGGTGTAGGAGGCGTTGTCGGAAATCTCGGCTTTGTCGACCTGACGAACGATGCGCGAGGTGTCGAGAATGCCGTGATCCTGCTCGAAGAACGAGGTTGGGGCGCGGAAGCCACGGCCGATGGCAAAGCGGCTGTTCAATTCATGCGTGTGATTCAAGAGCACGTTCAGGCGTGGGCTGGCGATACTGCCAAAAATGTTATGGTCGTCGTAACGCACCGAGCCATTGACTTCGACATCATTGTCAAAAAAGGCACGGTAGGCCTGCAGAAAGACGCCTGGCGTACGGTATTTATAGTTGTCGATACCGTTGTTGACCTTGCCGCTGGCATCGGTGCCGATACTGCCCAGGTCTTCGTAGCGATAATTCATGCCGGCGGTAACCAGCGTCTGGCCTATTGGCTGTTGTGTGCTCGCCTCAAGGTAATACTGGGTCTGGTCAGCCTTGTAGATCGCCTTCTCATAGAACGAGTCCTGTTTATGCTTGGCATAACCAACGGCGAAACGCAGGCTGCCTTCACCCAGTTTGCGCGTTGCGCTGGAAATGAACTGCTGGCGATCGGTGAAAATGATTTCAGACATCCCGGCCCGACCATCGTTATAGAAGCTTCCGGCCTGACCGTTGGCTAAGGTGTCGGTGCCTGAACCGTCTGGTGTGACCCAGCCACGCCGGTCAGGTGAGCCGTTTTTGCCCTTGCTCCAGTCGAAGGGGTTGCCGCTGCTGTCGGCCTTGACCGCGCTGTAGTCAGTACCCATCGCACCGCCCATGCGTTTTTCGCTGACCACATCAAGACGCCCCTTAAGCTTGAAGCCACCGATGTCATCGGCAAAGAAACCGATGCCACCGAGATTGCGCTTGTAGCCTGTGTATTCCGAAATGCCATTGCCGTCGGCATCGACAGTATCGTGCTGGTTATGGTTGAAGTTGGCTGCGATGGCGCCACCGGTGAATGCCTTGGCACCGAACAGTTCAGTATTCATCTGACCGTAAGAGCCGAATTGCTGATTGATCAGCAATTCATCCTTGGTCGGGCGGCGAGTCACGATATTGACCGATCCGGCTAGGGCTTCGGGTGCGATCAGGCTGGTTCCGGCGCCGCGTGAAATGTCGATTCGTTCCAGACCGCCTAGGCTGACGCTATCCAGCCCGTAGGCAGAAGAAACTGAGGAAAAAATCGGGATGCCATCAATCAGCAATGTGGTGTAACGCCCCGGTAGATTGTTGAGCACAATATTGCGGACGTTACAGATTGAACATTCGGTCTGGACTGAAATGCCCGGTCGTTTGTCGAGCGCTTCGGTCAGCGTTGTTGCCCCGCTTTTTTCGATATCGCGGGCAGAAAAGCTCTCGGTGGCGATGATTTCATCGCGCAACACTGGCTTGGCTCCAACCCCTTTTCCGCTTGAGACGGTGACTTCTTCCAGCGTCTTGTCAGCATGAACTTGCGTCGTAAAAGCCAGCGCCAAGGCGGCTGCGAGTGGCGTAAATTTGTGATGCATGAGAGGGCCTCCCTGGGTTCTATATTTTGCCGCCGGCCCTCAGGCCGGCTGGTGTATTACTCGCTTATTTGCTGCTGTCTCCGGGCTGGGTGACGAAGCCAATCTTGGTCAGCCCGGCACGGCGGGCGGCGCTCATGGTTTCGGCGACCGTTTCGTAGCGGGTAGCCCGATCTGCCTTGAGGTGCATTTCGACACTGGCATCCTTGGCCACGGCTTCGCGGAACTTGCTTTCCAGCGCGTTGCGGTCGGCGGCTTCGGCCCCGACAAAAATGGCGTTGTCGGCGTTGATCGAAACCTGCAGCGTCATCGGCTTTTCCGGGGTTGGCGTGCTGGCGGCACGGGGTAGATCCACCGGCACCTGATGCGTCATCAGCGGTGCGGTGATGATGAAAATAATCAGCAGGACGAGCATCACGTCGACCAGCGGCGTCATGTTGATCTCCGCTGTTGGCATCTGATTCTGCTGCGAATTGAAACTCCCCATCGCCATGATTACGCAGCCTCGGTCGCGGCGCGAGCACGCATCGGGTGGATCTGGGCGCTGTTGGCGACAAAGGGCTTACCCACAGTAAAGAAGGCGTGCAGGTCGTGGGCAAAGGCATCAAGATCGGCCAGGAAGACACGGTTGGCACGGGTGAAAGCGTTGTAGGCAAAGACGGCAGGCAGAGCGACGGCCAGGCCGGCAGCGGTCATGATTAGCGCCTCACCGACCGGGCCAGCGACCTTTTCCAGTGCGGCCTGACCGGAAATGCCGATCGCAACCAAGGCGTGATAAATCCCCCACACCGTGCCGAACAGGCCGACAAAAGGTGCGGTCGCGCCGGTGGTGGCGAGTAGGGTCAGACCATTTTCCATTCCGGCTTGGGTGCTAGAAAGTTGTTGCCGCAGAGCGCGCTCCATTTGCTCGGCCGGGTCAAAACGGGAGGCGAGACGACCGGTAGCGGCTTCGCAATCGTTATTGCAGCAGTTGGCCTGAACTGCCAGTTGGGCGTATGGGCTATCGATCCCCGCTTCGCGCAGGCGGTCGAGTCCTTCGGCCACACTGGTCGCTGACCAGAAAGCGGCAGTTGCCCGGGCGGCGCGGCGCATTGTCCACCAATCCCAGGCCTTGGCCAGAATCAGATACCAGCTGGCAATTGACATGATGGCGAGAATGATCGCAACGCTGTGCGAAATGGTATCGCCAGCCGCCCAGAGGTGAGCGAAGCCGAAGGCGTTTTGTGTGGTTTCCTGCATGATTATTGCTCCAGTTTGAATATGATCGGGACCAGTACCCAGCTTTGAACTGGCGTATCTCCCCGTTTGGCTGAAATGAATTTCCACTTTTTGACTGTGTTCACCGCAGCATCGTCAAGACGCGGGCTGCCCGAGGTGGTTTTGACCTCAACGTTGTCAGCACCACCCTGGGCATTGACTGAAACGCGCAGGATGACCTTGCCTTCTTCGCCCATCCGGCGGGATAGCGGTGGATAGGCAGGTGGCGGGTTGCGCAGGTAATCAGCATCGAAACGTGCCTGACTGACTGGTTCGCTGGCCGGTGCGGCCGGGGCTGGTTTGGCATCCGATTGCGCAGCAACGGGGGCTGCCGGAGCTGGGGTCGAGCTGTTGGTGGCTTCCAGCGGTGGGGTTTGGGGTTTGGGTTGCTGCTTGATCGGTTGCGGCTTGCTGACCGGTAGCGGTTTGGCTTCTGGCGGCTTCTGTTCGGGTTCTGCCTGCAGAAGATCAACTACCAGCGGCATTTCCATAATCTGCGGAACGACAGTTTTGGCAGCAAGGATGATCAAAAAAATACCGACATGCAGGCCGATGACGACAGTCAGCAGGCCACTACGTCTGGTTTGTGAAGGGCGGGAGAGGGCATAACTCATGGGCTGGTTTTCTTTTTTACCAATGACCAAGCCGGGAAAAAACCCTTGGCTGGCTGGCGTTTTGCGTGCTGGCTATGGGGAAGGGGGGTTACAGTGGAGAGAAAAGTAATAGGTCAGCTATTGAGTCGGCTATTTGGTCAAAATCAGCTTGTTTTCGCGGGTTACCCGTAGCAGGTAGGTTTGCCCGGCATGCTGAATTTCTACGGCACCTCCACTTCCCAATAACTGGGCGCTATCTACTTGCGGACGGTTTGTCTTGGGAGATGGGGAGGTGCTTTGACTAAAAACTTTGGACGGAGGTGTCATCTTTTGGAAAACAAATGCAAATAAGAATGGGTCGCATTATCTCGGTAATGAGAATTGTTGTCAACAAGTGACTAGGCTGTTTGCGTTTTTGGAATGAGTTTTTTGTTTAATGGCGCAACCGCGCTGGATAAATCGCTCCCGGAACAGGAAACCCTGGACCAGATCGAAGCCCATGTCTTTTGCCATATCGAGCTGCTGCTGGGTTTCTATGCCTTCGAGAACGGTAGTCAGCCCGAGGTCGATGGCTTGGGCGATGGCCCAGGTCAGGATGGTGCGCTGCTTGGCCGTCAGGTTTCCGGACAGCCATGAACGGTCGAACTTCAGAAAGCTCGCTTGGGCAAGGGCGGAATATGAAACCAGACCGCGCGAGGAGGAAAGATCGTCGATAGCCATCCGGATTTTTTCCTCGCCGAGTGCCTGCATCATGCTTTCTGCTCGCAAAATATCTTGCAGGTGGAGATTCTCGATCACTTCAACCACCAGTCTGCTGCGCTGGGGCAGGAGGACGGGAAGAAAAACATTTTTCCCATTCTCGGCAATGCCCACCGCGTAACTATCCGGGTCGAGATTGACGAAAAGCAAGCCATGCTGCGGTGCCTCAGCCATTTGGAGGCGCTTCATTTCGAGCTCAGCGTGGAGCAGTAACAAGGGGTTTTCGTGGAGTGCTTCAAAGACCTGGTCCGGTGGCAGTGGCCGGCCGGCACTGTCGATAAAACGGGCGAGGGCTTCGTGGCATTGGGTTTCGCCGGTTTTGGTACAGACCAAGGGCTGGTATTCGACACCGAAGCGACGATTGGTCAGGCATTCGAGAATACGGTGCGGATGAATCGCGGGTAGTTTGATCACAGTGGCTTTCTGCAGGGGAAACAGGGGGCAAAGCGTTCGTACATTTGTCTTGGGGCTTGATTGGGAAAATGTCGGACTGGGTTTATTCGCTGAGCGTTGGTTCGCAGTGTTTGCTCGCGTTTTCTCGGCAGTTCGCACTGACTGCCCGGTCAAAGCTTGAAACACCTGCGGTTTTGATGAAAACGCATTGCTTGCCGGTGCGTTTGCACTGCTCCTTGACCCGCCAATAGGCGTTATGGCTGATGCAACCGGCTTGGCAGATCACCAGATCAGCGGCTGAGAGGGCAGCGTCGATCCGGTGCAGGCTTTCTTCTAGCCCGCCATCGTGGTGGAGGAAGCGGCCACCGCGTTGTTCGACTACCTGGCGGTAGCCATCAATTGTTCCGGAGCGGCCACCAACGCAGAGTATGCATTTGCCGGTTAGGCTGGTAGGCGCTTCATCTGCATCGGGCGATGCGCTTCGCTCCGCGCTCTCGCCGGCAGCCAGCCAGTGCTGGATGGTTTCTTCGGCATGGCGGTTCAGTTCACGCAGACGTTCGGCCTCGGCTTCGACTTCATTGGCTCGGGCGGTGAGCGCCAGGGCGCGGGCTTCGGCGTCGCTGACCCGACGCAGCAGGGATTGCCGGTCTTTGAGGTCGGGCAGGCTTTCGCGCAAGTTACTAAGCTGGCCGGTCAGGTTGGCAGCAAGGGCTTCTTTACCGGCTTGTTCGGCTTGCAACTGAGTAATTCGCTGGTTCAGGCGCTGACTTTCACGGGCCCGCTCGTTGCGCTGGGTTTCAAGTTCGCCCCGAGCGACATCGAGTTGCCGGCGGAGCTGGATGTTGTCGGCCTGCAGGGCTTTCAGCATGGCCAGATCAGCCCGTGTCCCGGTGCCGATCTGGTGTTGAATCATGTGGATGTCGCCATAGATTTCCTGCTCAAGCAGGGTATCGCAGGCCGGGTGAGTCCAGCTTGCCCAGAGTGCGGCGGGAATGTCGATCCCGGTACGGGCGGCTTCACGCCAAAGCCGGCGCAGGCTCTCGCCATCTTTGCTGGCAGCAAAGCGCCGGGTGGTCAGTTTGAAGCGTTTTTCCAGGTTTTTGTGCAGTAGTTCGGCCAGTTGGCTACGGTTTTCACAGGCCCCAACCGCAGTGGTGTGGAGGACAAAGTCGGTTGT
>CAYRBE010000001.1:23574-34597 GCA_964422345.1 uncultured Dechloromonas sp. | reverse complement strand
CGAATGCCGGAATCAAAATCCGGTGCCTTGACCAACTTGGCGACTCCCCAGCGGATCGTTAAAGCGTATTCGGCTCAAACGAGGCGCGAATTATATAGGAGCAAATTGGAGAAATCTAGTTTTTTGTTGGCTCAGTTAATTGCCTTCTGTTCGCTTGGTAAATTGTGTTCTGACTTACTTAAAGCGTAGCCAGCGGGTGCTGGCTCAAACTTTCAGCAAGCCAGCCATTCAGCGTGGGGGGGATTTGGGCCAGCACGGCTTCGGCGGTGCTACGTTCTGGAAAAGCGGCAAATACGCAGGCGCCCGATCCGGTCATCATTGCTTGGGGGGCGTTTTGTTTTAGTACTGCCAGCGCTTCGGCTACAGCCGGAAAAATCTTGCACGCTATTGCTTCAAGGTCATTGTGGCCGGTGCCGGGTTGCCAGTTGGCTGGATTGATCGCGGGTGTGTCGCGTTTGAGTTCCGGTGAGCTAAAAATTGCCGCGGTCGGTACATTGACTGCGGGGTGAAGGACAAGGAAGGTTGCTGCGGGCAGTTCCAGGTCGGTGAAGGTTTCTCCGATGCCTTCGGCAAAGGTGTTTTTCCCGTGGATAAATACAGGTACGTCAGCACCAAGCTGGAGGCCGATTTTTTCGAGTGTCGGGCGTGTCAGGCCAGTTTTCCAAAGCTGATTCAGCGCGAGTAAGACGGTTGCTGCATCTGAACTTCCCCCGCCTAGCCCACCACCCATAGGCAGGTTTTTTTCAAGATGGATCGTTGCGCCGAGAGTGCAGCCGCTGGTTTGTTGTAGCAAGCGGGCTGCACGCACGGTTAGATCAGTATCTGGAGGGACACCCGGAATCGGTGTGGCGAGAATGATTTGACCATCAGTTCTTGGTTCAAAACGAAGCTGGTCAGCTCGGTCGATAAACTGAAAGACCGTTTGCAATAAATGGTAGCCATCATCGCGGCGGCCGATGATGTGGAGGAAGAGATTCAATTTGGCCGGTGCCGGCCAGATGCTTTGCCAGTCCCAATGGGTCACGGGTTTTCTTTCCATTCTTCGATGCGCAGGCGGAGTTCGATTTCATTGCCTCGGCTTAATGTCAGCCGACTGGGCAGGGCAGATGGTGTGTCGTCTTCGTAAAAATAGTCCACTTGCCAGCCCGATTCGCGTAGACGAGTTGGTCGCTTTTGCGGGTCGTAGTCAATTTCTGCAGCTTCCTTGGCCCGGCCAAGTAACCAGCGGGATAGGCTGGTGACCGGCAGGCGCTGCCCGGTGACTTCTTCAATCAGCAGGTCGGGGTCGGCTGAGGTCAGTGTTTTTCCATCAGCCATGCGTAGTTGCGAACCCTGTGCTGTGGTTTCGATTTCAGCGATGGCAAAACCCAGCGGGTTGGCAATCATCAAAAAATTGTCGCCATGCTGATGTCGCCAGTTCAAGCGCCCACTGCCACTTTGTTTGGCTTGCTCGGGGATTTTGATGCTCAGGGCAAATCGCGATTCGAGCGAGAAGTCATGGATGTCTTCGCGCCCCGGCATGATGGTCGCCGGGATGCTTGTACAGGCGCTTAGCACCAGTGCGCCAATGAGAACTGCGGCATGTCGCATCGACGCTTGGGTCAAGGCTGGAGCTTTTTGATGACGCCTGACAGCACTTCGTTTTCAGGGTTTTGCTTGGCACTCTCCAAGAGAATTTTGCGTGCTTCGTCTTTGCGGTTCAGTTGCCAAAGCACCTCGCCGAGGTGGGCTGCAATTTCGGGATCAGCTTTTGCGCTATAGGCTTTTTGTAGCACCAGCAATGACTCGTTAAGTTTTCCCTGGCGAAAAAGTACCCAGCCGAGGCTGTCAGTGATAAACGGGTCATCTGGAAGCAAGGTCAGTGCTTTGGTGATCAGCGCGTGGGCTTCGTCGAGACGAATGTTGCGCTCGGCAAATGAGTAACCCATCGCATTGAGCGCATGGGCGTGGTCTGGCTTTAATTTAAGCAAGTGTTTCAGGTGAGATTCAAGTAGCTCTGGCTTGCCGATACGCTCAGCAGTTAGCGCGGTCTCGTAGAGCAATTCCAGATTATCTGGCTGGCTGCTTAGTGCAGTTTCGAGAACAATGTAGGCGTCGTTTTGACGGCCGGATTCACGCAGCAATTGCGATTCGGCCAGAATGAGCTGGGTTTGCTCGGCGTCGTTACTACCCCGGGTGGTTTGGAGTAGCTTTCTTGCTTCTTCTGCCTTTCCTTGTTGCTGCAGAATCTGGGCGGCTCTGCCGCGTGCGGCCACAAATTGTTCCCCTGCTGTTACTTTTCGGTAGTGCTCAAGTGCGGCATCCGGTTGCTTTTCTTCCTGGTCGAGTTGTCCAAGAAAAAAGTGAATGCTGCTCTTGTCTGGAAAGTCGGTGGTCAGCAGTTTTTCTAGCAGGCGGCGGCCGGTTTGTGTGTCGCCTTGCTGCAGGGCAAGCATGGCTGCCGGGTAAATAATATCCGGGCTGTCCGGCGCGTCTTTGAGTAGTCGGTCAAATTGCTTGCGAGAGTCGTTATATTGCTTCTCACTGATCAGTAAGCGAGCTAAGGTAAGTCGGGCATCCTGAGCGCCGGGGTTGTTGTCGACAAAACGGCTAAGATGGTCGATTGCGGTTAGGTTGGATTGGCGTGCCTGGAGTTGTGCCCGTATCAGTGCGGCGGCTTCCCAGTCCGGACGGAGCAATAAAGCTTGTTCCGCTTCGTTGAGGGCGCGTACATCATCTCCCGCATGAGCCGCGGCCTGAGCCATGGCGAAGTGGGCTTCCGGCAAATATTTGTAGGGTGAAGCCAGTCGGTCAACCAGCTTTTGCACTGCTTTTTTGTCGGTGTGTTTGGCCAATATCCGGTTGAGTTGTAATAAATTAGCCGCGATGTTGCCTTTGTCCTGTTCCAGTACGGTGGCAAGTTGTGGTGCGAGGTCCTCAATCCGGTTGGACATGATGAGCAGTGAGGATTCCATCTGCTGCGCTTTGGCTGAGTCTGGTTCAACTTCTAGCCAGAGTTTTGTCAGGGCCAGCGCTTGATCGTATTGTCGGGCCGCGCCAGCAATTTCTGCGGCGCGGGCGATGACTTTAGGGTCGCGGGTGCGTTGAGCCAGGTCGCCCCATGCTTCGAGGGCGAGTTTCATGTCGCCGCGCCGTAGGGCAAACTCTCCAATGAGCGACTGGAAAACGGTGCGTGCCAGTAAGTCTTCGCTAGCTAACTGGCGTGTTGCATTGGCCGGCCGCTTATTTTGTTTGCTGGGTGTTTCACCTGCGGCCAGACTTTGTCCACTCAGGCTTAGGCCCATGAGTAGGGAAAGGGCTGCAGCGATGAACTTCGGTTGCATGGTTGGCTCTCAGTCAGGGATGCGTCTTTGAACGCAAAAGTGTGCTTAAGTTTGTGATGTTATTTGGGATTGATGAGAGGAACAAGCCATGCCTGAATTACCCGAGGTAGAAGTGTGCCGACTTGGCCTCATGCCAACCGTCGAAGGTGCCGTCATTCAGGGGGTGGTTATTCGGGTTCCGATGCTGCGCCAAGTCATCCCTCCGGGCTTGCTTGAGTTGCTGCCAGGCTGCCGTGTATTGGCAATTCGGCGTCGTGGAAAATATTTGTTATTGGATTGTCAGCGTCCCGGTGTGGAAGGGTGTCTGATTATTCATTTGGGGATGTCGGGGCATCTACGTTTTGTTGCACATGATTTTCCGGTCGCCAAGCACGATCACTTTGATTTGGTGCTGGCCGATCAAGTGCTGCGCTTCAATGACCCCCGGCGTTTTGGCGTCGTTACTTGGCAATCGGGACCGCCGGCGCTGGCAGAGTTGCACCCCTTGTTGGCAAGTCAGGGGATAGAGCCTCTATCTGATGCGTTTACCGGCGACTGGTTGTTTGCGGCCAATGCCCGGCGTAGTGGACCGATCAAGCCGGTGTTGATGGATAGCCATTCAGTGGTCGGGGTGGGGAATATTTACGCATCAGAAAGTCTCTTTCGCGCCGGGATTTCTCCGTTGCGCGCGGCTAACCGGATCAGCCGGGTTCGCTATGGCGTGCTGGTTGCAGCGATTCGGGACACCTTGTCGAGAGCGATTGCGGCGGGTGGGAGCAGTATCCGTGATTACGTCCATAGCGATGGTAGTGCCGGCTGGTTTCAGATTGAGGCTGGGGTGTATGGTCGGGCCGGGCAGGCTTGTGGTCGTTGTGGCGGGGTTATTCGGCAAATTCGACAGGCCGGCCGAAGTACCTACTATTGCCCACGCTGTCAGCATTAAATTTTGGCTGCAAGCCCCTGTTTTTATGCTAGATTGGAACATTCAAAATGTATTTACGGTGCCCGCCATGTCGTTAGCCAATCAATTTGCCGCCTATACCGAATGGCGCTCAAATCTTTCAACTCATATTGGCGAGTTGCAGGTTTGGTTGAGCGAAAACGAGTTGTCCGATGCGCAAACCGATCTGCGCTTGAGCCAGTTGCTTGAGCGCTTGCGCGAAGATCGCCTGAATGTCGCATTTGTGGCTGAGTTCTCGCGGGGCAAGTCAGAACTGATTAACGCCATTTTCTTTGCCGATTACGGCAATCGTATGCTCCCTTCGTCGGCTGGGCGTACCACCATGTGTCCGACCGAATTGTTGTTTGATGCGGCCAAACCACCTTGCATCGAATTACTACCGATTCAAACACGTAGTTCGAATTCCGGTGTGACTGAATACAAGAGCTTCCCGGATGAATGGACGGTCGTTGCACTCGACACCGAATCCCCTGAATCGATGCAGAGCGCTTTGCGCCATGTCAGCGAAACAACCCGTGTTGCTCCTGAAGAGGCCGGGCAGCTAGGTTTTGAAGTTGGTAAGGGAGAGATCGATCTCTATCGCGTCGGCGAAGATGGGCTGGTCGAAGTGCCGCGTTGGCGTCATGCCATGATCAACTTCCCGCATCCGCTACTTCAGCAGGGTTTGGTGATTCTCGATACGCCGGGTTTGAATGCGATTGGTGCCGAGCCAGAACTGACGCTCTCGCAGTTACCCAATGCGCACGCAGTACTTTTTATTCTGGCGGCAGATACCGGTGTGACGCAGTCTGATCTGGCAATCTGGAATGAGCATATTTGTGGCGCAGGCACAGCAAAGCGCGGCCGTATGGTGGTGCTGAACAAAATTGACGGCCAGTGGGATGAATTAAAAACGCTGGAAGAAATTGACGCCGAGATTCAGCGTCAGGTTGATACTTCAGCCAGTATGCTTGCCTTGCCGGCGAGCCAGGTTTTCCCGGTTTCTGCCCAGAAGGGCTTGGTCGCCAAGATCAATGGCGATCTGGATTTGCTCGAACGCAGTCGTTTGCCTCAACTTGAAGCTGCGCTTTCTGAAGAGCTGATTCCGGCCAAACGTGACATCGTTTGTGAAAACACCGAAAGCGAATTTGGTGATGTCAGTCGTCGTGTGCGTGGCCTGCTGGAGTCTCGTCTTGCTGGTTTGCGCGAGCAACTGAATGAACTGACTGAATTGCGCGGTAAGAACAAGGGTGTCGTTGAGTACATGATGGGTAAAGTACGCGCTGAAAAGGATGAGTTTGAATCCGGCCTGCAGCGTTATTACGCAGTACGCAGCGTCTTTTCGACCCTGACCAATAATCTCTTCGGGCATCTTGGTCTCGATAGCTTGCGCCAGTTGACCCACGAAACTCGTGAGGCCATGCTGGAGGCCACTTTTTCCAAGAATCTGACGACGTCAATGGAGACATATTTCGGGCGCTCGCGTGAGGCACTGAACAAGTCGAATGGTGAAATCACTGAAATTCTCACCATGATGGCTGCGGTGTACAAGAAATTTGCGGTCGAACATGGTTTGAAGTTGGGTACGCCAACTACGTTTTCACTGCTCCGCTACGAAAAAGAACTCGATCGGCTGCAAGCTTGGTGCGATGCTCATCTGAATACCGTAGTAACCCTGCTGACCACCGATAAAAAGCACATTACCCAGAAGTTTTTTGAGGAAGTCGCGGTTCAGGTGCGGCGGGCATTTGAGCGCGCCAACAAGGATGCTGAAGTCTGGTTGCGCGCCATTATGGCACCCATGGAAACGCAGGTTCGGGAACATCAGATTCAGTTGAAGCGGCGTCTGGAAAGCATCAAGCGCATCCATCAGGCGACAGATACTTTGGAGGACCGGATTGCTGAACTGGAAAGTGTTGAGAAGAATCTGCTGCAACAGATTCAGGCACTGGAAGTGATTGTCGGACAGGTGCGTGGAACCTTGTTTCCGCCGGAGTCCGAGCAGTTGGCTGCTTGAAGCGAATGCTGCGGTGTACTCGCTAAAAAGGCAAAAAAGCCCAATAAAAAACCCGCGAAGTTCGCGGGTTTTTTATTGGCGGCCTTGAAAAATCAGGCGCGCTTGTTGCCGGTCAGTTTCTCGTACTTGACCCACAGCATGTCTTCGTTTTCGACAGCGTTTGGATCTTTCGGAATGCAATCAACCGGGCAGACCTGAACGCACTGGGGTTCGTCGTAGTGGCCGACACACTCGGTACACTTGTTTGGGTCGATGACGTAGATTTCTTCGCCCTGAGAAATGGCCTCATTCGGGCATTCCGGTTCGCAAACATCGCAGTTGATACATTCATCGGTAATAAGCAGAGCCATAGCTGTTCCTCTCGTTTAAGCTGAATTTTTTGCCCGCAGGCGTTTTTGGACACAAGGTTGTACAAATTTACTGACATCGCCACCCAGTCGCGCAATTTCGCGGACCATCGTGGCGGAAATGAACATGTATTGTTCGCCCGGGGTTAGAAACACGGTTTCGACCTCGGGGTAGACGCTTCGGTTCATTCCAGCCATCTGGAATTCGTATTCAAAGTCGGAAATGGCGCGCAGGCCGCGCACGACGACTTTGGCGCCCCGCTCGTGGACAAAATCCATCAGCAGGGTGTTGAAGCCGATAATTTCGACATTGGGGATGTCGCCAAGAATTTCCTGGGCCATCGCGACCCGGTCGGCCAGCGGGAAGCGGGGTTGTTTCGACGGGCTTTCAGCAATCGCCAGGATCAGCTTGTCGAACAGGCTGGCGGCACGGCGCACCAGGTCTTCGTGCCCGAGGGTGATCGGGTCGAAGGTGCCGGGGTAGATGGCTATGCGATGATTGAGTTTCTTCAAGCTGATTGTCGCCGTAATAAATGAAAATGGACCTCACCCGCTTTGCCGTGGCGCACTGTGTGCCAGTCGGCGAGCGATTCGATTTCGTGTTCTGCCTCTACATAAATGGCCGAATCTTCTTTCGCTACTTTGCCTAAGAGTGGCTCCAGTCGCGGAATCCAGCCTTTTTTGAAGGGCGGGTCGAGGAAGATCAGGTCAAACTTGCTTTGTGTTGAGGCCAAATATTGTAGCGCATCCCGGCGAACGATCTCTAATTCCGGTGGGTTTTGCAGCATTTCTATGTTGTCGCGCAGCGCCGCAACAACACGTGGCGCTTGTTCAACCATGACGACACGCGCCGCGCCACGTGAACCGGCTTCAAAGCCAAGCGCACCGCTGCCGGCAAAGAGATCAAGGCAGTGCTGGCCGTCGAGTTCTTGTCCCAGCCAGTTGAAAAGCGTTTCACGGACGCGGTCGGGGGTCGGGCGCAGGCCCTCGCTGTCTGGGAATTTCAGGACCCGGCGACGCCATTGGCCGCCGATGATGCGAACCGAATTCAATCTGCTGCCACCGTCACGGTAATCAGATCAGCCGGGCGGACGTGGCGGGCAAAGGCCTGCTTGATGTCGTCGGCAGTCACGGCTTCAACTTTGGCTTGATAGTGGTCGAGATAATCAAGCGGCAGGCCGAAGAAGCCGATCATCGCGGCGTTGTCGAGCAGTTTTTTGTTGCTGTCCAGACGCAGCGGGAAGCTGCCGATCAGATTGGCTTTGGCAGCAGCCAACTCTTCGTCGCTCGGGCCATCCTTAAGGAAGCCTTCGAGCACTTCGCGGGCAACCTTGATTGCATCCTTGGCTTGCGAACGCTTGGTTTGCAGCCCGATCTGGAAGGGGCCAGCCTGCTTCATTGGGGCGACGTAGCTATAAACGCTGTAGGCATAGCCACGTTTGTCGCGGACTTCTTTCATCAGGCGGGAAACGAAGCCGCCACCACCCAGCGTGTAGTTGCCGACCAGCAGCGGGAAGAAATCGGCATTGCCGCGCTCAATCGCTGGCAGGCCGATGTAGATGTGGGCCTGGCTGGCCGGGTGGGGAAGTTTGACGGTGTTGCCTTTAGGCTGGCCGGGAGCGGCGGGTAGCGTCACTGGCTCGCCTTTGGGCAGGCCGGCGGCAATCGACGATGCAATCTGTTCAGCTTCTTTGCGGGAAATGTCGCCAACCAGCGTGATGCTGGCGTTGTTGGCGGTGTAGTAACGCTTGTGGAAGGCCGCCAGATCATCTCGCTCAAGCGCCGTGATGGTTTCCGGGGTGGCTTGCCGGCCATAGGGGTGATCCGGGTACATTGCCGCCCAGAAGGCTTTCCCGGCAATACTCTCCGGTCGAGTCATCGCCTCTTTCAGGCCGCTGATGGTGCGGGTTTTTTCCCGGTCAAAAATAGCCGCGTCAAATAAGGGCGCATGCAGCACATTGCGCAGGATGTCGAGTGCGGCAGTTCTTTGCTCTTTGGCCGACAGGGTGCGCAGGGCGACACTGGCGCGGTCGGTATCTGCGCCGCCGCCAAGCGTGGCGCCGATGTCGGCGAGTTGCTCGGCAATGGCGGTTTCGTCGCGTTTGCCTGCGCCGAGATCAAGCGTGCTGCGCGTCAATGCCGCGAGGCCGGATTTGCCTTGCGGGTCAAACATCGAGCCGGCGGCGAAGTCGACTTGAATGTCGAGCATCGGCAGGACGCGGCTTTCAACAAAATAAACCCGGGTGCCGGTCGGCGAAACCCAGTGTTCGATTTTGACGCCGGCCAGTGCGGACTGGCTGGCAAGCAGGGCGAGTGCTACGGTGAACAGTGCTTTTAGGGTCATTTTCAAGTGCTAGCGTCGGGTTCGTATGGCTTAGTGGCGGATGGCAACAGCCGGGCGGCGGGGTTTGCCGTCGAGCGGTTGCGGGTCGAGGATGCCGATGGTCAGCGTGTCATCCTTGAAATATTTGTTGGCAACGGCTTTGACTTCGGTGGCGCTGACTTTTTTTAGCTTGTCCAGCATGCGGTCGAGTTTTTGGTAAGGCAGGCCGGCGGATTCAATTTGGCCGATTTCCATCGCTTGCCCAAACATTGAGTCGAGTTTGTACACCTGGCCGGCAACCAGTTGCGCCTTGGCTCGTTTGAGTTCGGGTTCGCTGACGCCATCTTTTTGTATGCGTTCAATTTCAGCGCGCAGGGCTGCTTCGAGATCAGCCACGGTTTTGCCTTCGGATGGGCTGCCGTAGAGATAAATCATGGATGGGCCGCGACCGGTGGCGTCGTAGTCGATACCGACCGAGAGGGCTACCTTGTCTTCGCGGACCAGTTTTTTGTTGAAGCGGGCGGCGTTGTGGCCGTCAAGAATGGCGCTCAACATGTCGAGAGCGTAAGGCTCGCTGTCCTTGTCGATGTCGCGCAGGGTCGGCGCCTTGTAGCCCATGATCAGCACTGGCAGTTCGGCCGGTGCTTTGACGGTGACCTTGCGCGTGCCTTCCTGCGCCGGTTCGGCTTGCGGCTTGCGTACTGGCAGGGTTTGGCTTTCCAGCTCACCGTAGTATTTTTCGGCCAGCGCGAAAACAGCCTTGTGGTCGACGTCGCCGGTGATCACGGCGTAGGCATTGTTCGGCATGTACCAAGTGTCGTACCAAGCCTTGGCATCGGCTGCGGTCATGGTTTCGAGGTCGTTCATCCAGCCGATGATGGGCCGGCGGTAGGGGTGGGCCTGAAACGCGACGGCGTTCATTTGCTCAAAAAGTTTGGACTGCGGGTTGTCGTCAGTGCGCATCCGGCGCTCTTCCATGACCACCTTGATTTCCTGCTCAAATTCTTTGGCGTCGACATTGAGGTGGCGCATCCGGTCAGCCTCAAGCTGCATCATCTCTTCTAGTTTTTCTTTCGGCACCTGCTGAAAGTAGGCGGTGTAATCACGGCTGGTGAAGGCATTGTCACGCCCGCCTGCGGCTGCAACCCGCTTGTTGAACTCGCCCGGGCCAACATTTGGTGTGCCTTTGAACATCATGTGTTCAAGGACGTGCGCCACACCCGAGGCACCATCAACCTCATCCATGCTGCCGATCCGGTACCAGACCATCTGTACTGCGGTGGGGGCGCGGCGGTCTTCCTTGACGATAATCCGCATGCCGTTTTTGAGCGTGGTTTCGTAAGGATTGGCGATTGCAACCGGGATAAGCAGCGGCGCAAGCAAGAAGGGGATAAGTTGTCTGATGCGCATGGGGAAGCGGGGCATTCGAAGTGGTCTTTCTGCTAAAATCACAAGAGAATTTGCTTTGATTCGAGCGGCATCTTAACGGCTTGCCGCTCACCTGTCAGCTTGACCTGAGACCACGTCCCCCATGTTCAGTTTCCTGAAAAAATCTTCGCCCGAAAACAAGCCGGAAGTTGCGCTTGAAGAATCAGCCCCATCAACTGCCGCACCCTCCTGGCGCGAGCGCCTGTTTAAGGGGCTGGCCAAGACCCGGGCGCAGTGGGGGGGCAAGCTCAAAACCATCTTCTCACGCGGCAAGGTCGATGACGAATTGCTCGAGGAGCTGGAGGCCCTGCTGCTGACCAGTGATGTCGGAATTGAAGCGACCACCCACCTGCTCGATGAGCTGAAAAAAGCCGCCAAGCGTGACAAGCTCGATACGCCGGAAGCAATCCAGAAGGCGCTGGCCGATGCCCTGCTCGAAACCCTGCTGCCGCTTGAAAAGCCACTTGATGTCAGCACCCACAAACCCTTTGTGATCATGATCGCCGGGGTCAATGGCGCTGGTAAAACCACTTCAATTGGGAAGCTCGCCAAGTATTTTCAGAGCCAGGGCAAGAGCGTGCTGCTCGCTGCGGGCGATACTTTTCGCGCAGCGGCGCGTGAGCAACTCGAAGTTTGGGGTTCGCGTAATAACGTGACGGTCATCGC
>CAYRBE010000001.1:2943-23474 GCA_964422345.1 uncultured Dechloromonas sp. | reverse complement strand
ACCAAACTTGATGGCTCGGCCAAAGGCGGGGTGATTGCGGCGATTGCGCGGCAGTGTCCGAAACCGATTCGTTTTATTGGCGTCGGCGAGCAGATTGATGATCTGCGGCCGTTCTCGGCCAAGGATTTTGTCGACGCCTTGTTTGAGTGATGCACCAATGATCGTTGCCAGCAATCTGACCAAGCGTTATCCCGGTGGCTACGAGGCCATCCAGGATGTCAGCTTTGAGATTTCAGCCGGGCAGATGGTCTTCATTACCGGTCACTCAGGGGCGGGGAAGACCACCTTGGTCAAGCTGATTGCCTCGATTGAGCGGCCAACCTCGGGCAGTCTGGTGGTTAATGGGCAGAATCTTTCGGCTTTGCGGCGGAGTGCGATTCCTTATTTGCGGCGCCATTTCGGCATGGTTTTTCAGGATCAAAAGCTGTTGTTTGATCGCTCCGTGCTCGATAACGTTCTGCTGCCCTTGCAGATCGTCGGTATGCCGCATCGTGAGGCAATCCGTCGGGCGCAGGCGGCATTGGATAAGGTCGGGCTGCTGAGCCGAGAAAAGGCTTTGCCGATTGCGCTGTCGGGGGGCGAACAACAGCGTCTGGCTATTGCACGGGCTGTGGTGAATCGGCCGACCGTCTTACTGGCTGACGAACCGACAGGTAGCCTCGATACCCAGTCTGCCACCGATATTCTTGAGATTTTTGCCGCATTCAATCAGGTCGGCGTGACGATTGTGGTTGCGACCCATGATCAAAACTGGGTCGAGCGCTATCACCCCAGTGTCTTGCGACTCGACCACGGGAGACTGCTATGAACGCCTGGCTCGCGCAGCATCAGGCAGCTTTGGCCTCGGCGGTACGTCGCTTATTTGCGACCCCGCTTAACTCGCTGCTGTCCCTGCTGGTTATCGGTATTGCCCTGACTTTGCCCGGTTTTGGCTATTTGCTGCTTGATAACCTGCGCGATCTTGGGCGCAATGCTTCCGGGGTGCAGGAAATCAGCGTTTTCATGACGCTGGATGCGAGTAAAAAAGAGCTTGCTGAAATTGAGAGCCGACTTAAAGTATCTGGCAGTGGCTGGCGTTTTGTCTCGAAAGAGGCCGCATTGAAACGCATGCAGGCTAAGGAGGGAATGTCCGAAATCGTCGCCAGTCTGCCGCGTAATCCGTTACCCGATGCCTTTATTATCGAGCCGAGTAATACCGAGCCGGCAGCGCTTGAAATTATCCGCAAGGAGCTGTCCGGCTGGCCCAAGGTGGCCCATGTTCAACTCGACTCGGCTTGGGTGATGCGGTTTGATGCCTTCCTCAAGCTCGGGCGGCTGGCTTTGTGGATGCTGGCCGGGATTTTTGCGGCAGGTTTGGTCGCTGTGACTTTCAACACCATCCGTTTGCAGGTCATGGCGCAGTCGGCCGAAATCGAAGTGGCGCGGATGATAGGTGCAACGGATGCGTTTATTCGTCGGCCGTTCTCCTATTTTGGGGCCTTACAGGGCGCACTGGGCGGCTTGGTCGCGGCGGCGCTGGTCTTTGGTGCCCTGCATCTGCTGGCCGGGCCGGTGGGGGATTTGGCGGCCCTGTATGGTGGCAGCTTCAGCCTGCGCCCGCCGGGTGTGAATGAAATTGCTGTCATGTCAGTGGCGGGCGCCTTGCTCGGCTGGCTTGGCGCGCAGTTGTCAGTCAGCCTTTCCTTGCGCAAGTTTGACTAGCCGGCGGGAGTTCCTTTATACGGTCGGGGCTATGGCGCTGGCCGGCTGCGCTCCCGGCGCTAAACCCGCCTTGCCGCCCGGTGAATTGCTCGGGATGTCGCACACCTTGGGCCATCGCCTGCGTAGCGGTGGTTTTCCGCCACCCAGCGAGCTTCGTAAAACCGGGATTCTGATTGTGGGCGGGGGGGTTTCCGGCTTATCGGCGGCGTGGAAACTGGCCAATGCCGGGGTGGATGATTTTCTCGTTCTCGACATGGAGAGTGAAGCCGGCGGTAACTCGCGGGCGGGTCAAAGCCCTTTGGTCGCCTATCCCTGGGGGGCGCATTATTTGCCGCTCCCGACCCGTGAAGCAAGTGCGGTGCGTGAATTGCTGGCGGAGTTGGAAGTCTTGCAGGGCGATCCATCCAGCCTCAAGCCGAGCTATGACGAACGCTATCTCTGTGCCACGCCACAGGAGCGGGTTTATCGTGATGGTTTATGGAATGAAGGTCTGTTGCCGTATCGCGGTCTTGATTCTGCCGAGCGTGAGCAACAAAAACGTTTCCAGCAGCAGATGGAGTTTTTCAAAAACGCCGTGGGACGTGATGGCCGGCGAGCTTTTGCGCTGCCGATGGAATTGTCTAGCCGTGATCCGCAGTGGCGAAGTCTGGATAAAATTACCTTCAGCAAGTGGTTAAACGACAATGGCTTTACCGCGCCAACGCTGCACTGGCTGGCTAATTACGCCTGTCGTGACGATTACGGCATGGCGCATAGCGAAACCTCAGCCTGGGCAGGGCTGCATTACTTTGCCTGTCGCAATGGTGAGGCGGCGAATGCGTCGAGTGAGACTGTACTCACCGCCGCTGACGGTAATGCCTGGCTGGTGCGTGGTTTGGCCAAAAAAGCCGGGGGGCGGATACTGACCAATGCCTTGGTTTGGCGAATTGAAGAGGGTAAGTCGAATGCTACGGTGGACGTGCTGTTTGGGGAAAAAACCGTCCGTATTGAAGCCGATCAGGTGATCTGGGCCGCGCCGGCTTTTGTCTTGCCGCATGTTTGGTCCGCCATGCCGGGGACGCTGCGAACGGCGGCGCAAGCAGGGGATTATTCGCCCTGGTTGACCGCCAACCTGCATCTTGATGGCTTTCCTGAGGAGCGCCTTGGCGCGCCGCTGGCTTGGGATAATGTCTTTTACGATAGCCCCGGTCTGGGTTACGTCGTCGCTACACATCAATTGATCCGCCGGCGCTTACCCGGCACGGTCTTTACCTATTACCGCGCCTTGCATGATGTCTCACCCGCCGAAGGGCGGCGTTTGCTGATGGAAACACCCCGCGAGGTTTGGGCGGAGGGAATACTGGCCGAGTTGGAGCGAGTGCATCCTGATATTCGCCGTTTGACCACGCGGCTTGATGTCTTTCGCAATGGTCATGCGATGCGCCGTCCGGTGCCGGGAAGCGTATGGGGGCAGGATCGCGCCCGGCTGGCAGCATTTCAGAGTCAGCGAATAACGCTGGCTCACGCTGATTTGTCGGGGTTCTCGCTGTTTGAAGAGGCGCAGTATCGCGGCGTGCTGGCGGCTGAGCGCCTGTTGAAACGGCGGGGCCTGCGTTTTAATAGTTCGCTAAGCGCTTGAGTTAAAACTTTTCGGTATTTTCTTTGTGCGGCGCTTTGCGGGGGAGTTTTAGGATAAAACATGTCCCTTCGCCAAGTGTGCTGCGCACTTGAATAGTTCCACCCAGCGTCGATGCCACCATGTTGTACACAATATTCAAGCCCAATCCACTACCCCCCTGACCGAGGCGTGTCGTAAAGAAAGGGTCAAAAATCCGGTCAATATTTTCTGGCGCAATCCCCCGGCCAAAATCCCGGATTTCGATGATGGCATGCTGCTCGCCGGCGGGTTCCCCACGAATTTCAACGATGCCTGATGTGTCGCTGTCGTAACCGTGAATTTGCGCATTCATCACAAGATTGGTGATGATCTGGCCAAGTGGGCCGGGATAGCTGTCGAGCTTGATGCCACTTGGTATCTCTACATTGATGCTGGCCAGTTTGTGTTTGAGCATGGGGCCTAAAGTGCCCACAATTTCGGCCATGCTCTCGGCCAAATCAAATTTACGCCGGCGCTCGCTGGTCTGGTCAACTGCAACCTGCTTGAAGCTTGATACCAGATTGGCGGCCCGTTCCAGATTGCGCATCGCAATACCGGTACCCAAGCGGAGTTTCTCGATTCTTCCGGTAAGGACGGATTTTTTAAGCGTGCCGCTGTTTACGTCGTTGTTAAGTTCTTCAATCTCGTTTTCGAGTGAAGAGCAGACGACAATCGCATTCCCCATCGGGGTGTTCAACTCATGTGCTACGCCTGCGACCAGTGAGCCGAGAGAAGCTAGTTTTTCCCGCTGGATCATGTCGTGCTGGGTGGCTTGCAAAGTTTCAAGCGTTGTTTCCAGCGTTTGTTTGCTCGTGCTGAGTTCGGCCGTGCGTGCGGCAACCTGAATTTCCAGATCGCTGGCCGTATTAAGCAGTGCAGTCTTTTGTTGCTCAATAGTGCTCAGCATGGCATTGAAAGCAGTGGCCATTTTGCTAATTTCACTGATTTCCGAGCTTGGAACCCGCAGTGAATAATCATGTGTTTCGATAATTTGTTCGGTTGATTCGCGGATCCGGTACAAGGGATTTGAAATGGGGCGCTGCAAATGTAAAGCGATGGGTATGGTCAGGAGCAAGGCAGCAATCGCAGAGAACAGCAAGGAAAACAGCAAGGCACGGGTACGCGCTTGTAGCGGCTCGAAGGACGATTTGAGCATGATCGTCCCGATGGTGTTGCCCTTGCTGACGATGGGCATGGAGACGATCAAGCTCGAATTGAGGACGGCTGTGCCCAAGCCATCAGATTCATCAATGGCAGATTCGATACAGTTCCATGGACTTGTATTGGGTTGCTGGTAGGAAACAAATACGGCGCCACTATCATCAAGCAAACAGGCAGCCTCGATGTTGGACATGCTCCCGAGTGAGGCCAGCGCCTCGTTTGCTGTGTCCCGGTCAAGGAAGCTCAGGGCGGCGGTGCTGTGGTTGCCGACCAGATTCGCTGCTACGGCGAGTTCGTTTTGCAATGACTGTTTGGCGCGTTCGCCTTCCACCGCGAAAATGGTGAAACCGGCGACGAGCAATGCGACCAGGCTGGTCATGAACATCATGGCAATGAGCCGGGAGCGGATGGTGCTTAGCGAAAACAGTGTCACATGGCCCCCGGTTTTCCGTAGACCGCGAGTGCCACCTCGATCATTTTTGCATTGACCTTAAGCTGGGCGTTGCGCAGGGTGTCGAGGTTAAGTGCGAGACGCAGGCGGCCATCATGGCGAGTGAAGTCAACGCCGATTAAGCCGCTTGCGATGTCTCCGCCGGTGCTGACGGTGAGTACAGGGTGTTGGCTCAGCCCCTTGAGCAGGGTGGCGTGAGACTGGCTCTGGGTGTCGTCAATGTAGAGCAGGTGGCATTTTTTGGCTTGCTCAAGCGAGTTGGGGTAAGCGATTGTAATCGGGCGTTGGCGGGCGGTTCTTTTTGTGAGTGCGGTCAATCCGCCATCGAAACTGTCCTTGCCAAATACGCAGACGGTGACCGCTTGTTCAGGTGAGGAAAAAGCCTCCGCTGGCCAATCTACGAACTGGAAAAAGTTGTAGATGAAGGCAATCTTTAGTTTTTGCTCGTCCGCCACCTGTGCCGGGGCGAGCAGGGGTAAGCCAGCCAACGCACCAGCCAGGACAAAATGGCGGAGTGAGCGCCGGAACGCCATGCTTACCAGCTACCTCTCAGGCTGAGCCAGAAAGTGCGTTGCTGCATCGGTACATCAATGATGCCGTTCTTGCTGTACTTGGCTTCTTTGTCAAACAGATTCAGCCCCTGTGCGATCACGCTCAGGTTGCGGCCGAGCGGTAGTCGCCACTGGGCATCAAGAAAACCGATGTCGGGTGCGGTACTGCCGTTGGCGGCGCTGGCAAAGCCGCCCATGCCACGGGCAATCCAGGCCATTTCGCTGCGGTATTCACCAAGCGGAATCGGATGCGAAAGTATCAGGCTGCCGGTGCGGGTCGGAACATCGCGTACCTCGCCGCCATTGGGTGTGCGGGTGTCGACCAGTGAAATCTGCCCCTGCAGCATCCAGCCACCACCAAAGGCGTGGCGACCATAGACCTCCAGACCGCGGGCTTCAACCTTGCCGGTAGTATTTTGAAAATAGTTTTGGTTGCCGGACGAGGTGCCGTCGAGCGCGTTGACGGTTTCATTTGAAAACAAATTTACCCCAAAATAGCCTCGGCCAGTGCCGCGCTCAAGACTGACTTCGGAGCTGCGGAAGGTTTCCGGTAGCAGACTTGAGGGGGCGGCAGCGCCGTTTTGCCGGGCTGTTTTGTTAAGTTCGATTTCCTTGAAGCCGGGGGCGCGTAGCGCTTCGCCGTAAAGATATTTGGTCGTCCATTCCGGGGTGATGCGTTGTACCAGTGTGAAGCGTGGTGAAACCTTGCAGGTGTTGACGCCGCTCACGGTCAGGCAGTCAGACCGTGCGCCGATGGTGCTGGTCAGCCCGGTGAGTACAGCCCAGCGCTCCTGCCACTGCAGGAAGACTGATTCCGTTTTGTACGGGTCAGTTTCTGTTTTTGTAACGGAGGTCTTGGTGCCTGTAGCGCTGTAATCGAACTCGTAAGACCCGGACATGTTCTCTCGCCGTACGTCGTATTCGATGCCGGCAGTTACATGGCTGTCGCCCTGTGTCCAGCGGGTTTCAATCAGTGCAGCCATGCCTTTTTGTCGAATGTCGTAGTCACTATAGGATTTATCCTTGTAGCGCACGCTGCCGGCTTCCTTGGTGCTGGCGTATTTGACATAGCCGCCGATCTGCCAGTTTTCGCTGATCTGCCGGTCATATTTCAGGTAGGGGATGAACTGTTTCCACTGCAGATTATTGTAGGGGTCAGTGTAGGGTTCTCCTGCCCAATTTTCGCCCAGTCCGCCGACCTTGTTCTGATAAAGCAGGTTGAGCGACAGGCCTTGCAGCGGGCCATCACTGAGGCCATGAGAGAGCCAGGCAAACTGATTGCTTTCCTTGTCGCGGTAGCGGTAGGCCGGGGTGTCTGTGACCCCGGCGTAATTCATTGAATTGTTTTTGTCTGAGAAGCCGAGTTTGGCCTGGGTGTAACTGCTGCCCTGAATAAACTGGCCGTCGCCATTCAAGCGCCATGCGCCATCACGCGAGGCGGTACCGGCACTCAGGCTGCCGCGGGTGGTTCGGGCGGAGGGGCGGGGATCAACGCCAATCACCCCAAAGAAAGCGCTGGTACCGTATAGCGCGGAGCCAGGGCCGCGCATAAACTCGACGCGCTCCATGCCGAAGAGCGGCAATTCATCACCGATGCCGGCCTTGTAGTTGCGCTGAAAGTTGATTGGGATGCCGTCAAACAACAAGAGGTGTTTGTTGTTGTTGAAGCTGCCGGCTTTCTGGCCACGGGTGGCGAGCACTTTTTCGCCGTAGATTTGATAGCCGCTATAACCGGGTGTGATGTCGGCAAGCTGGCTGATTGTTTCGTAGCCGGTGCGGCGGATATCGTCCTGGTTGTACAGCGTGATGCTCGCAGCGGCTTCGGCCGGGCGCTCTTCACGTTTTGAGGCGAGGGTGACTTGTTGCAGGCTGTCGAAGGAAACGTCGAGCAGGTCAGGCTCGGCTTCGCCTTCCGCGGCGGCAGGTAGCGCTAAGCAGCTCAGGGCGAGCAGCGCGGGTGAAATAATCAATTTTTTCATTTAAACATCCTCCCCAGGTTGTTTATAGAATGGTTTTGTATTTCAACCGCCACATCAGTATCCGCGGTGGACTGAATTAGTCTTAAGTCTTGATTCTATTTTCCGACTACCTGATTTCGCCCGCCCGCTTTAGCCTCGTAGACGCAGGCATCGGCGCGACGAAATAGTTCATCAAAACTCTCGTCGGGATGCCATTCGGCGGCACCAAAACTGGCGGTAATTGGAATGCCCCCCGGATTCAGACTGGCCAGCCGTTCACGTATGCGCTCAGCGCCCGCCATGGCCTGACGCAGATTGACACCGGGAAAGAGCATGACAAACTCTTCGCCGCCATAGCGGACGAGCAGCATGTTGTTGCTGATAAATCCGCGCAGGGCTTCGCTGGTGTTGACCAGCACAACGTCGCCGGTTGAGTGGCCGTAGGTGTCATTGACCACTTTGAAGTGGTCAATGTCGATGACCAGCATGGAAAGTGGCTTCTTGGTCTGGCGAGCTGTTTCGATGATTTTGGGCACCTGTTCCATCAGGTGGTAACGGTTGTGCAGCGAAGTCAGCGGGTCGCGCAGCGAGAGTTCGCGCATGGCTTGATGCTGGTCGTTGAGCCGGTCGAAGAGCTGCTTCATGGTGAGCAGGTTACGGATACGGACTTCGAGCTCTTCTTTGAGAATGGGTTTGACCACAAAATCGTTGGCGCCGGCGCGGAGAATTTCAATTTTGCGCGCCGGATCATCCATTGATGACATGGCGAGAATGGAGAGTGGCGCACCGTGGTTGTTCTCGCTGCGGATTGCGCGGATCAGCGAGAGGCCGGTGCCTTGTCCGGCCAGCAGGTAGTCGGTGAGAACCAGATCGTAACGGGTGGTGGCGAGCGACTTGAGGGCTTCTTCGGCACAATCGAAGAGATCTGCCGTCAGGCCCAGGCGGTTGATCACTTCAAGGCAGAATTTGGCGGCAACGATGCTGTCCTCAACCAGCAGGACGTGGCCAGTAATTGTGCTTTGCCGGCTTTCCGCAAAGCGTTTGACGAAAGCTTCGAGCGCATCAAGATGCGCTTTGCTGAAGGCTTCGGTCACACCTGCCAGCGCCGCTTCTTCAAGCCGGGTCGGGGTGAGGTCAGACGAGACCATGAGACTGACCATGGCGTGACCGGGGTGGGCTGCTTTGACCTGCTGCAGGAGGTTGAGGCCGGTGCCTTCCCTGAGTTGCTGGGCAAAGCAGAGAATATCGCAGGGTTCTTCAGCGAGTAAAACCAAAGCCTCGGCAGCTGACTCTGCCTGAATGGCAATAATGTTGGCCGAACTGAAAATGGATGAGATGACTGAGCGTAGAAAGCGGGAAGGTTCAACAATCAACGCACGCATGGTGAATCATCTCCTGAAGAGGATGTTGTCCGGTAGGTGATCTAGCTGCAATCAGGTGTTCAGTGTCACGGAATAGCGGGCGATTCGTCAATACGTAATTAGTTGCATCAAGTGCTACGGTGCACGGGCCTTTTTGGCAAAAACCGTTTTGTCATTTACGTTTGCTGCGGACAAAAAAACAGGGGCGCATGGCCCCCGTCTTACATTGCTTTTTGGTGAGTGTGTTCGCCTTAGCGACGCTGCCCGGCAGCACTGATCCGCTCAAGTGAGGCAAGCACCTGATCGCCGGTTTGTTCCATTTTGATGACTGCGTCGATCATCCCCGCGGTGTTGCCCTGGCGGGATTGTGCAATTGCCGTTTTGACGTGTTCGTGGAGCTTGATGTGCGGTGCTTCCATGTCGCGGTAGCCATCCAGCCCGGCGTGATGTTTGCCTTCGCCTTCGTAATACCATTTGCCAAGGCGGCACTGGGTGTGATCGACGAAATTGTTTTCGGTTTCATCGCTGAGCCCAAACAATACTTTGTAGACGCGCAGCTTGAAGAGCAGGTGGTCAATTTTGGCGACTTCACAGAAGCCTTGCAGTGCTGAGGATGCAGTGGTTTTTTCGGCCAGGGTGGCGAGTTCGAGAATCTGCCCCATGGTTTGGGCAGCTTGCTCACCATTTTGGCTGAAGGTGCTGGATTGCTTGGCCAGTGTTTCCATTTGGGCGCAGCTTGCGGTGCTGTCGGCGCGCATGCCGGCAACCAAAGTGGAGATTTCGCCAGTGGCCTTGGTGGTGCGTTCGGCGAGTTTGCGTACTTCGTCGGCGACGACAGCAAAGCCCCGTCCGCTTTCGCCGGCACGGGCTGCTTCGATAGCGGCATTCAAGGCGAGCAAATTGGTCTGGTCAGCCACATCCTTGATCATCTGGACAATGCCGCTGATTTCCTGGGCGCGGACGTCTAACTGTGAAACCTGGCTGGCTGCAGTCGATGAGTCGCGGGCCAGTGCGGAGAGCTGCTGGGCAATGTTGGTGATTTCGCTCGCGCAGGTGATGGCTACTGAGGACATTTCGCCGGAGCGCTGCTGTTCTTCACGCATCCCTTTGGCCAGGTCACCCATGCTGGTTTGGGTGCTGGTCATCAGGCCGGACATGCGCTGCATTTGCTCGACCAGTGTTTGGTTGTTGTTTAGCGTGTTGGTGCGCGCATCGAGTTCGGATTGTGCCTGTTGTGCCCTTGATTGTGCTTCGGCGAGCAAGGATTTCTGTTTGGCCAGTTCTTCTTCAAGATTGGCGATTTGCTGCTGGGCCAGGCTGAGCTGTAGTGACTTTCCAAACATGTCTTGCTCCACAAAGTAGAAGTTGAGTTGTAACTGATGAGTTTATGCTGAAATTGATTTTTAACCGTACAGTAAGTAAGTCTTTATTTCCGCTGCCCAGTTGGATTCGTCAATTTTTGCAAGTTGATCAAGGTCTTCCGCATTGGTTGCCGGGTTATCCACCCACTCGCGGAGTAGCGGCGAGCCGTTGATCAGATCAATCGCCAGTCGGTCATGCTCGTATTCATAGGCAAAATCCCGCCATAGCGGGTAGTCCGGGTAGAGCCTGCGGATTGCCTTGAAAGCGAGTGCCTGAATTCGCCATGGGCGGAAGCCCGCATGGTCATAACTGCCATCTTCGACATGGATTTGCAGGCCATTGCATAGCTTGCCCACGTGTTTGTGGAAGGTTGGCTCAAACCAGATCTCGCGCAGTTTGCAGCCGTTCAGCCAGTGCGGTGCGAAGGTTTGCATTTCAATCAGCACGGCATGGGCGTCAATGTCGGGGGCGCCGAATAGTTCGAGTGGTCGGGTGGTGCCGCGCCCTTCTGAGAGGGTTGCGCCTTCGAGCATGACGGTGCCGGCATAGGCGCGAGCCATCGAAAGGTTGGGGGCGTTCGGGCTCGGGTTGATCCAGCTCCGTTCGCCCAGCGGCCAGCCGTAGCCGGGGGCGGCGTCAGGCGACCAGCCTTGCATGGTGATGACTTGGTAATCGACCTTCAACTTTAAGGTGGCAATGAACCAGTGGCCGAGTTCGCCCATGGTCAGGCCGTGGCGCATGGGCATGGGCCCGGCGCCAACAAAGCTTTCCCAGCCGTCGCGCAGACTCAGACCTTCAATCGGCCGTCCGGCCGGGTTGGGGCGGTCGAGTACCCAAACGGTTTTGCCGTGTTTGGCGGCGGCTTCGAGAACGTAGCGCAGGGTGGTAATGAAGGTGTAAATCCGGCAGCCGAGGTCTTGCAGGTCAATCAGCATGACATCGAAACTATTCATCATTGCATCAGTTGGCCGGCGGACTTCGCCGTAGAGGCTGAAGACTGGAATGCTGTGGCGCGGGTCGAGAAAGTCCGGTGACTCAACCATGTTGTCTTGTTTGTCACCGCGCAAGCCATGTTGCGGGCCGAAAGCGGCGCTCAGTTGAATGTCCGGGCAGGCCGCCAGTGCATCGAGCGAGTGGGTGAGGTCAGCCGTGACCGATGCCGGGTGTGCCAGCAGGGCAACGCGCTTGCCAGCCAATGGGCTGCGAAGTGCGGGTTCGGCCAGTAGGCGGTCGATGCCGAATTGTATGGGAGTGTTCATAGTGTCGTGTCGGGCAAGGTCAGAGAAAAACTCTGGCGGTGGTGAAAATCTGGTTGGTGGGTGCAGTGGGTTAAAGCCCAGTAACTTTTGCTTCCGTCGGCAGCTTCAAGTACGACGCTGAGGCTGATTTGCCAGGCTTCAGCGTTGGGTAATTGCGCCGGGGAAAGGGTGGCATCAAGTTGAAAGCCGTCGGCCAGCGTTTGAAAAGTAATCCTTGGGGCGAGGCTAGCGGTGAAGTCGTGATCTCGCTCACGGTACGCATTAAAGCGGTAGTTCGCCCATTGGCCGGAGGGAGAGAAATTGAATTCTTCGTACTTTGGGCTGTGCACCGGAGCAATGAATAATTCGCAGCAAGTGTGTTGCCACAAACCGTCGGCGGGTGAAGAAAGCTGTGCGGGGGGAATCAGAATATCGCGTGGTGCGCCGTGGAGGCGATAACTCAGCGTTAAACCACCATCAGTCTCACGGGAAATCTCAGTATCGATGCCGCTCACCGTTGCAGGGTAAGGGCTGGCGGGGTGGCAAATCAGTGCTTGGGTAAGAGGGAGTGACACAGTGTGGTTTGGCGGCTGTTTGGTGCAACGCATACTGTACCCGTAGTAGATGTGGAATGCTGCGGTGTACTGCTAAAAACAGGCAAAAACCGGGCTGCGTTCTTGGTGGTGCGGGGTATTTGGGGTAATTTACCGCCTTTGTGGCATGAATCACAGGGAGATAAAAATGATACCGCTACGCATCAATCTTGAGCCGGAAGAAATGCCGACCCATTGGTATAACGTCGTCGCTGATCTGGTCAATCCGCCTTCGCCGCCGCTCGGGCCGGATGGCTTGCTGGTGCCACCGGAAAAGATGGGGGCCATCTTCCCAGGCCCGATTCTTGAGCAGGAAATGTCAGCCGAACGCTGGATTGAGATCCCAGAAGAGGTTCGTCAGATTTACGCCCTGTGGCGTCCCGCACCGCTGTGTCGGGCTTTGCGCCTGGAGCAGGCGCTGGGCACCCCGGCCAAGATTTTTTACAAATATGAAGGCGTTTCGCCCGCTGGTTCGCACAAGCCGAACTCGGCTGTCCCACAGGCTTTCTACAACAAGCTGGCGGGGACCAAACGGCTGACCACCGAAACCGGTGCCGGACAATGGGGTTCGTCGATAGCCTTTGCCGGCCAGATGTTTGGTTTGCCGGTGCGGGTCTATATGGTCAAGGTCAGTTACGAGCAAAAGCCGTTTCGCCGTTCAATGATGCAGACTTGGGGGGCGGAAGTCTTTGCCAGCCCGTCCAATCTGACCAATGCCGGGCGCACAGCGCTGGCGGCTGATCCTGATAGTCAAGGTTCGCTTGGGTTGGCAATTTCCGAAGCGGTTGAAGAGGCGGCTTCGGAGGCGGGTACCTGCTACACCCTGGGTTCAGTGCTTAACCATGTGCTGCTACACCAGACCGTCATTGGCCTTGAGGCCAAAAAGCAGTTCGACAAAATCGGCCTTTATCCTGATGTGATCTTCGGCCCCTGCGGCGGCGGCTCCAGTTTTGGCGGTGTCGCCTTCCCCTTCCTTGCCGACAAGGCTGCTGGTGACAAGCGGGCGGCCAATCTGCGTTGCGTTGCGGTTGAGCCGACTTCCTGTCCGACGCTGACCAAAGGCCACTACGCCTATGACTACGGCGATGTCTCCGGCTATACGCCGATCATGAAAATGTACACCCTCGGTCACGACTTCATGCCGCCAGGTATTCATGCCGGCGGCTTGCGCTACCACGGTGATTCGCCGCTGGTGTCGCAGTTGTTGCACGAAGGTTCGATTGAGGCGCTGGCTGTACCGCAAGTCGCCACCTTCGAGGCGGGTGTGCAGTTCGCCCGGGCGGAAGGGATCATCCCAGCACCTGAATCCTGTCACGCCATTCGCGCCGCGATCGACGAGGCATTAAAGTGCAAGGTGACCGGTGAGGCAAAAACCATTCTATTCAGCCTGACCGGCCACGGTCACTTCGATATGGCTTCCTACGACAAGTTCTTCGCAGGCCAGCTTGAAGACTTTGATTACCCGGCCGAAGCGATCGCTGAATCGCTGAAGCATTTGCCACAGGTGGGTTGATCTGGTGAAAGCAATTGTTTTTCTATTAGTGCTGGCGAACGTCCTTTTTTACGCCTTTACTGAAGGTTATCTGGGGCGCGCCGAGCACCCGGATTCGGGTCGGGTCGAGCAACAGGTTCAGGCGGATCGGATGCGCATCGTTTCGCGCGGTGAAGTACCTGCAACGTCGGTTGTTCCACCACCCGTTGAGCCGCCAAGCACGCCAGCTCCCGAGCCTGAATCGGTGAAGCCGCCGGTGGTTGCAGAGGCGCCTGCGGCAGTTCAGGAAAAGCCGGCCCTGGAAGCGGTGGCAGTAGAAAAAAAAGCGGAGGCCGAAACTAATGTTTGCCTGCTTTGGGAGCACCTTTCGGTTGCTGATGCCGAGCGCATCCGAGGTGTGCTGGCGGGGAAAACAAGTCAATACAAGTTGCTCAAGCAGGAGGGGGAGGGCAGTGGTTGGTGGGTGTACATTCCACCGCTGCCGGGCAAGCAGGAAGCTGACAAAAAAGCCGCTGAACTTCGGGGCTTTGGTGTCACCGACTATTTCATTATTCCCGATGGACCAAATCGTTTTGCTATCTCACTCGGCATCTTTTCGGCAGAAAAAGGTGGCCAGGAGCGTTTGGCTGAGCTTAAGGAGAAGGGCGTCCGTTCTGCCCGGCTGACTCCGCGCCCCGGCAAGGATGGTACGGTCAGCCTTGAAGCGAGCGGGCCGCTGTCGGGCAAAGATGCTCTGCTCAAAGCTGCTGGCAAACCGCAGGCAAAAGTGCTTGAAGCTGGCTGCAAGTGAGTCGATATGTGGTTGGTCTGACGGGCGGGGTCGGGAGCGGTAAAAGTACCGTTGCCGACTTTTTTGTTGAACTCGGCGCCGCGTTGGTTGATACCGACGCGATTGCCCACGAGTTAACCGGGCTAAATGGCAATGCCATGCCCGCCTTGCTGGCAGCGTTCGGCCCCTCTGTGGCTAATGCTGCGGGGGCAATGGATCGCGCCGCGATGCGCCAGCGGGTTTTTGCCGATGCCAGCGCACGCAGCGTTCTTGAAGGTATTTTGCATCCCATGATTCGGCAGTTGTCTGATCAGCGCTGCCAATCGGCTACTGCAGCCTATGTCATTTTGGCTGTGCCCTTGCTGGTTGAGTCGGCCACTTATCGCCAGCGTTGTGACCGTATTCTGGTGGTCGATTGCCCGGAAAACCGGCAGATCGAGCGCGTAATGGCGCGCAATGGTTTATCAGCCGATGAAGTTAAAGCGATTATGGCAGCGCAGGCTAGCCGCACCGAAAGACTGGCCGTCGCTGATGATATTCTGATGAATGACACTGATCTCCCCATCCTTAAAAACAGGGTTTTAGCCTTGCATCAAAAATATCTTCAATATTTAGATAAAAAACCTAATGCAAACTGTTGAGATTTGCACGCAAATAGCTCAAAATTAAAACAATTTTCCGCATTACCGGATACCGCATAGCGTGATTACTTACGAATACCCGTTTAACGAGCGCATCCGCACCCTGCTGCGGCTCGAAGACTTGTTCGAAAAAACGGCGTATTTTGCTCAGGCCGACGGCCAACTTGAGCATCACACGGCCTTGGTTACCCTCTTTGAAATTCTCGAAGTTGCTGGTCGCGCTGATCTGAAAATGGATCTGATTCAAGAGCTTGAACGTCAGCGTCAAACCCTGTTGGCCTACCGTAACAACCCTGAGATTTCGGAAGAAGCACTTTCTGGTGCGCTTTATGAAATCGAGCAATCCTCCGCCGCCTTGTTGGCGATGACCGGAAAAATGGGCCAGTACCTGCGTGAAAACGAATGGCTGATGGGAATCAAAAGCCGCGCTGCGATTCCCGGTGGTGTCTGTGAATTCGATTTGCCTTCCTACCACTGGTGGCTACATTGCCCGGTAGAGAGTCGTCGGGAGTCACTCAATGGCTGGACTAAGCCGATGATGCCATTGTGTGATGCAGCAGGTATCGTTCTGCGCCTCCTGCGCTCCAGCGGCCAACGCAAAAAGCACAATGCCGTGCTCGGCCAGTTTCAGTTGAATCTTGGTGGTACGGCGGCTCAGATGGTTCGGATCATGGTTGAAAACGACGTGCCGGCGGTTCCTGAAGTCAGCGCGAATAAATACTTCCTCAACATCCGTTTTACCAAACCACCTGCCGGCGAGAGCAAGGCCAAGGTTTGTGATACAGATGTGCCGTTTGAACTAACCTTCTGTAATCTCTGATGACTGCCCGCAAGGTTCGTTGTCCGCAATGCGGTGGAGATGCCCTTTGGGCGCCAGAAAATCCTTCGCGGCCTTTTTGCTCTGAGCGTTGCAAACAAATTGATCTGGGCTGCTGGGCTAATGACTCCTATTGCATTCCGGTGCCGCCCGAGCAGCATGAGCTCGATGGCGAGCGGCCAGACTCTCCCGCTTAAATAGCAGCCCTACCAGCCGCGCATCAATGCGATGCCGTGCGCTCCGTGGTCTTGCGCCACTTTCAATAGCTCGGTTTTCATCCCGCCCAGCGCAAATACGGGCAGCGTGTTGCCTAGTATTTGTTGGTTAAATTCTGCCCAGCCCATGCCGCTCGCTTCCGGGTGGCTGGGGGTGGCTAATACGGGGCTGAGCAGTGCGTAGTCCAGTCCGAGTTCACCGGCATGTGTCACTTCGGCGCGGCTGTGGCAGGATGCGCCGACCCACTCAAATGCAGGGCGGGTGGTGGTTTTTGCTAATTGGGTTGATGAGAGATGCAGTCCATCGGCACCGACCACCTCAGCCATATCTGCATCGTCATTGATCAAAACCAGCGCCTTGTACTGGTGCGCCAAGCGGGTCGCCGCGTGGGCGAATGCCAATCTGTCGGTGTGAGGCAAATTTTTGTCGCGAATCTGGATTAACTTCAAGCCCCGCTTGAGTGCGTTCTCCAGCCGTGCCAGTTGCTGCTCAACGCCCTCAATCTCGGCCATCGTAATCGCCATGCTGGTCGGCAGGGCGAGTGCTTTGACGATAGGGTCATTGGCCGGTAATACGGGCGAAACGCTGGCGGTTTTTCCGCATTTTTGCCAGTCCACCGCAGCATGTTCGAGTGGGGCGGTGATGCCGATCTCGCCATCCCATGCGGTGACCCGCCAGAAGTTCAGGCGCACGGTGGCGTGCGGATAAGTGAATTCCCGGGTCAGCCACGGGGAACAGGCGGTTGCGGTGATGCCGAGTTCTTCCTGCAATTCTCGAATCAGTGCGTCACGAACGCTTTCGCCGGGTTCAACCTTGCCGCCGGGGAACTCCCAGTAGCCTGCATAAACCTTCCCTTCCGGGCGTTGCGCCAGTAAAAACTCCTCACCATCGGCACGCAGCATCACCGCTGCGGCGACTTCAACCACGGCGCTCACTTACTGTTTTTCCGTGAGGCTTTTTTCTGACCGGCCAGGTCGCAGGCGAATTGCCATGCGACGCGGCCTGAGCGAGAGCCTCTGGAAAGCGCCCAGTTCAAGGCGTCACGTTCGCTGCTGGCGATCAGTTGCTCGCTCACCCCGAGATAGCGCAGCCAGTGGTTGGTAATGTTGAGGTAGTCATCCTGGCTGAACGGATAGAAGGAAATCCATAGGCCGAAGCGCTCGGAGAGTGAAATTTTTTCTTCAATCGCTTCGCCGGGGTGGATTTCGTCATCAACCCGCTTGGTTTCAAGGTTTTCCGAAAAGTATTCGGGCATCAGGTGACGGCGGTTTGACGTGGCGTAGATCAATACGTTGTCGGGGGGCGCTGCCACCGAGCCATCAAGTACCGATTTCAGCGACTTGTAGGCGGTTTCGCCGGTCTCGAAAGAAAGATCGTCGCAAAAAATGATGAAGCGTTCATCCCGCTCGGCAATCAGGTCAACGATGTCAGCCAGATCAACCAGATCGTCTTTGTCGACCTCAATCAGGCGTAATCCCATATTGCTGTATTCATTCAATACTGCCTTAACCAGTGATGATTTGCCCGAGCCGCGCGTGCCCGTCAGCAAAACGTTGTTGGCTGGTTTGCCGGCAACGAACTGCTGTGTGTTGGCGACGATACGTTCTTTCTGGTCGTCAATATTATTAAGTTCAGCGAGACGAATAGGGTGCGGCTGGCGGACGGCCTGCAGCCAGCCTCGGCCATGATTTTTGCGCCAGCGGAAAGCGATGGCATTTTTCCAGTCAGGCAAGGGTGGGGCGGGGGGTAGCGTGGCTTCAAAACGGCCAAGTACGGCTTCCGCGCGGGCGAGAAGTCTTTCTAACTGGAGTGAATTAGGCATCGGTGCAGGTATACTTTGGTATGAATCCAAGCACTCTAACCAAACCCATGCAAAAAATCCAAGCTGTCTGCCTGCTTGTTGTCACGCTGATGACCGGCTGTTCGTTGATCCCGACAACCGAGGCGCCAAGTCCTTGCCCTGGCTGCCAAGCTCCGTCAGTCGAGCCAAGCCAGCCAGCCAAGCCAACGCAGCCAGCTGGCGGAGCGGTGACGCCGCCAGCGGTGCCATCGGCTGTGTTTACCCGGACATTTCAGGCTGCCAAGTGGAGTGATTTGCCGGGTTGGACAGATGATGATGTGGCGGCCGCGTGGCCGGCCTTTTTGCAGTCATGTCGTGGTATGGCAAGCCGGCCACATGGCCCGGCCTGGCGTCGGGTTTGTGATCTGGCGAAAGCAGCGAACGGTAAGCCTGAGTTTGATACCCGTCTTTTTCTTGAGCAAAACCTCAAGCCTTACGCCGTTGTGAATGGCGAAACTGGCGTTAATGGCATGGTTACCGGTTATTACGAACCCTTGTTGCAAGGTAGTCGTGAGCGTAGCAAGGGTTTTCAGCAACCGGTGCGCGGTGTGCCGGATGATCTGTTAACCATCGATCTTTCATCGGTGTTCCCTGAGTTAAAAGACAAACGGGTGCGCGGTCGGATCGAAGGTAACAAGGTTGTGCCGTACTGGTCACGCGCCGAGATCATCGAGCGTGGCGACAAAATGCCGGGCAAAACCCTGCTCTATACCGATGATGCAGTTGAATTGTTCTTCCTGCAGGTGCAGGGTTCCGGTCGGGTAAAAATGACCGATGGCAGTACGGTGCGCTTGAATTATGCCGATCAGAACGGCCATCCCTATCAGTCGATTGGCCGTGTTCTGGTGGCACGCGGTGAGTTGAAACTGGAAGAAGCCTCAATGCAGGGCATTCAGTCTTGGGCCAGAGCCAACCCTAAACGCCTCGATGAATTGCTCAATGCCAATCCCAGCTATGTTTTCTTCCGTGAAGTGCCGAATAGTAAAGAGGGTCCGGTAGGTGCGCTGGGAGTGCCATTAACTGCTGAACGCAGTATCGCAATTGATCCACGCTCCATACCGTTGGGCGCGCCGGTTTTCTTGGCGACAACCCGCCCAAATACAACGCAGGCAATGAATCGACTGGTGATGGCGCAAGATACTGGCGGTGCGATCAAGGGCGCGGTGCGGGCTGATTTCTTCTGGGGATTTGGTAAAGAAGCCGGTGAGCAGGCCGGGCGTATGAAGCAGAACGGACGACTCTGGGTGCTGTGGCCTAAAGAGTCTGCACCGAAATAAAGCGCGCGCACCACTATGGGGTTTTGACTTGGTGCGCCGCACGCATTTGGTGCATGACTTGGTTTGTGGTTTTTTCAAGTAATTGATTATTCGACTTTAAGCGAAGTGGACTGAGGTTTGCTTAGGTCCTCCGGAATGAATTTTGGAGGTCTTATGGAAGCTTATCAATCCAGTAGCAATGTTTTGTTCATCCTGCTTGGTGCCATTATGGTGCTGGCAATGCATGCCGGTTTCGCCTTCCTTGAAGTCGGCACGGTTCGCAAGAAAAATCAGGTTAATGCGCTGGTCAAGATTTTGACCGATTTTGGCGTGTCCACCGTAGCCTACTTCTTTATCGGTTACAGCATTGCCTACGGCGTCAACTTCTTCTCCGGGGTAGAAACCTTGATGGAGAAAAATGGTTATGAGCTAACCAAATTTTTCTTCCTGCTCACCTTTGCAGCAGCAATCCCCGCGATTATTTCCGGCGGCATTGCCGAGCGCGCCAAATTCAATCCGCAATTGATCGCGACTTTCGTGATTGTTGGGTTTGTTTATCCATTTTTCGAAAGCATTGCCTGGAATCAGGCTTTCGGCATTCAAGCCTGGTTGAAGGCAACCTACGGTGAAGAATTCCACGACTTTGCCGGTTCCGTTGTGGTGCATGCCATGGGCGGCTGGATTGCGCTGCCGGCAGTGCTTTTACTCGGCGCACGTTATGGCCGCTATACCAAAGATGGCCGTGTTTCAGCCCACCCGCCATCATCGATTCCCTTCCTGGCGCTGGGCGCCTGGATTTTGACTGTCGGCTGGTTTGGCTTCAACGTAATGAGCGCGCAGACCCTCGATAAGATCACTGGCTTGGTCGCCATGAACTCCTTGATGGCCATGGTTGGCGGAACCCTCGTTGCCTTGGTTGTCGGGCGGAACGACCCGGGTTTTGTTCATAACGGCCCACTGGCTGGCTTGGTTGCAGTTTGTGCTGGTTCTGACCTGATGCACCCTATGGGCGCGTTGGTTGTTGGCGGCATTGCCGGTGGCTTGTTTGTCTTCATGTTTACGCTGACGCAAAATCGCTGGAAAATTGATGACGTGCTCGGCGTTTGGCCACTGCATGGCCTGTGTGGCGCGTGGGGTGGCATCGCCGCGGGTATTTTTGGCAGCAAGGCGCTGGGTGGCGCCGGTGGTGTCGCTTTCATGCCGCAATTGATTATGACCGGCATGGCCATCGCGGTTGCTTTGATTGGCGGTTGCCTGGTCTACGGCACGCTTAAAGCGACCATGGGCCTGCGTCTTGATCAGGAAGATGAATACCAGGGTGCTGACTTGAGCATCCATAAAATCACCTCCACGCCAGAGCGCGAGCCGAACTGGTAATGATTTGGCCCCGGCCTTGCGCCGGGGCTTTGTTTTTTGTTAGCTGGTGGAGCGTAGATGGTCGCGTCGTTTATCCAGTTGTCGCATGACGATACGGATGATGTTGATCTG
>CAYRBE010000001.1:0-2843 GCA_964422345.1 uncultured Dechloromonas sp. | reverse complement strand
GGTGAACCGGCAGACCCGAGCCATCGTCGCTATCCGGGGCTTCAATATTACGGGCCAGCGGCGAGGTGGCGATCAAACGTGCTTTGGCCAGGGTTAAAAGGCGGGCAATCTCACCGGTGGCAAAGTCAGGTAGGGCGTGGTGGCCAACCAGTCGGTAGGTCACGGCAAGTGTACTGAGCGCCTCCTCTGGTTTGGGTTTTGCTCCGCCAAACGCGCCTTCGTCGATTTCATTCGGTTCTGTGCCGGGAATTGTTTTAGCAATCGCTGTAGCTTGTTTGTCGCCGATCAGCTTGGCGGATGTTTTGGTTGCGTTGCTGATCGTTGTCATGGTCTTGCTAATCGAGCCGGGGCCGGCCGGGCCAAGAACTAAAACGCCGGCGACGCGTTTTGTTGCCACGGCCGGGCCAATTTCCTCCATCGTTAAAAACTCCCGCTGGACCTTGTCTGGGCTAATGTTGTAGAAATTGAGAACGCCATCCAGCAGTCGCGACAGGCTTTCGTTCCTTTCAGTTGAGTCAGTTTTAAGCAACCCGATGCGCTTTCCGGATAGGCCCTGAAAACTGTCCAGTGCGGCGCGTCCGGGCGCAACCAAGACGAGGTTGTCGCGCCGGAAAATCGCAATGGTCAAACCGTTGCTTGGCATTGCGATGTCGCTACGGACCATGGCAAGGTCCGCCTCTCTGTCTTCCAAAGCCTTGGCACTAGCGGCGAAACTGTCTTTTTTGATCCGCTTTAGCTGAATTAGCGGACGCTCTTCAGTAAAGACCTTGGTCACCGTGTTCAGGAAATCCGCCCCGCCGGTCATTGCCGGTCCGGTCGCAACCGTAAGCGGCCAGCGCACCAAGCCTTGCTTGATGATTAGCGTGGTAACGCCGCCGATGACCAGAATGATCATTGCGCTAATGAACAAGTGTCTGACCCAGATAGGTTTTGAAGCAAATATTCGCTGGGTCGATTTGATCATTGCTTAATCCTGAATGGTGAGTATTTGGCCCGTGTGGGGGTTGCCCGCATTGCTTGCTTTTTGGCTTAAGTCGGTTGCTTCTCGCTGGCTAAAATGGAGTTTAGCAGCCTCGGCGAATAAAAACTTTTGCCCTTCCCCCTTGAAATCACCCTGCCTCGTCCCTATTATTAGCACTCTGAGGTGACGAGTGCTAATTACGCCTTGTACCAATTCCGGTGTTTTTTTCTGCCGGCCGATTTTTAGTTTGTTTTGAACCTATTGTTAGGAGAGCCTTACATGAATATCCGTCCTTTGCATGACCGTGTGATCGTTAAGCGTATTGAAGCCGAGCGCACCACCGCTTCCGGCATCGTGATTCCTGATTCAGCTGGTGAAAAGCCGGATCAAGGTGAAGTTCTGGCCGTTGGTCCAGGCAAGCGTGACGACAGCGGCAAGCAAATCGCTCCGGACGTCAAGATTGGTGACCGCGTGCTGTTCGGCAAGTATGCCGGTCAGGCAGTCAAGGTTGATGGTCAGGAAGTTCTGGTCATGCGCGAAGAAGACATCATGGGCGTGCTGCAGGCTTAATTGCTACGGTGCACCGCTAAAACAATCAATTTTCAGGAACTATATAAATGGCAGCTAAAGAAGTTAAGTTTGGTGATTCCGCCCGTGCTCGCATGGTTGAAGGTATCAACGTCCTCGCCGACGCAGTTAAAGTTACCCTTGGTCCTAAAGGACGTAACGTTGTACTAGAGCGCTCCTACGGCGGCCCAACCGTCACCAAGGACGGCGTTTCTGTCGCCAAGGAAATCGAACTGAAAGACAAGTTCGCCAACATGGGCGCCCAGATGGTCAAGGAAGTTGCTTCCAAGACCTCCGACATCGCTGGTGACGGCACGACGACCGCGACCGTTCTGGCTCAATCCATCGTCCGCGAAGGCATGAAGTACGTTGCCGCCGGCATGAACCCGATGGATTTGAAGCGCGGTATCGACAAGGCGGTTATCGCCACCATCGAAGAACTGAAGGCTTTCTCCAAGCCTTGCACGACAACCAAGGAAATCGCTCAGGTTGGCTCCATCTCCGCCAACTCTGATGCCGATATCGGCCAGATCATCGCCGACGCGATGGACAAAGTCGGCAAGGAAGGCGTCATCACTGTTGAAGATGGCAAATCCCTGGCTAACGAACTGGATGTCGTCGAAGGCATGCAGTTTGACCGTGGCTACCTGTCACCGTACTTCATCAACAATGGCGACAAGCAACAAGCGCTGATGGAAAATCCGCTGGTCCTGCTTTACGACAAGAAGATTTCCAACATCCGTGACCTGCTGCCGATTCTTGAGCAAGTTGCCAAGGCTGGCCGTCCGCTGCTGATCATCGCTGAAGATGTCGATGGCGAAGCACTGGCTACCCTGGTTGTGAACAACATCCGTGGCATCCTGAAGACCGTTGCTGTTAAAGCACCTGGCTTTGGTGATCGTCGTAAAGCCATGCTGGAAGACATCGCTGTCCTGACTGGCGGTACTGTTATCGCTGAAGAAACCGGTTTGTCGCTGGAAAAGGCTGTCCTGAAGGATCTGGGCCAGGCCAAGCGCATCGAAGTTTCCAAGGAAAACACCATCATCATCGACGGCGCTGGCGAAGCTGCTGTGATCGAAGCTCGCGTCAAGCAGATCCGTACCCAGATCGAAGAAGCGACTTCTGATTACGACAAAGAGAAGCTGCAGGAACGTGTTGCCAAGCTGGCTGGCGGCGTTGCCGTCATCAAGGTTGGTGCAGCCACCGAAGTCGAAATGAAAGAAAAGAAAGCCCGCGTTGAAGATGCCCTGCACGCTACCCGTGCTGCGGTTGAAGAAGGCGTTGTTGCTGGCGGCGGTGTTGCACTGATCCGTGC